>JANNUY010000788.1:0-2598 GCA_031414155.1 Acidobacteriota bacterium | reverse complement strand
GCGCGCATCCGCAAAAGTGCGCCATCGCGCAACAACAAGTCTTGGGTGAACTCAGCGGGTGAAACCGCTCCGGTAACGTCAGTCGTTTTCAATCTCGAAACCTCCTAACGCTTCAGCAAAAAGATAAACATCATTACGATCACGAACGCTACGCCATAAGCCGCCGCGATCAACAGGAACAAACGGCGATGGCCGAGCGCGGCGACGGCTCCGGCTTTGAATAACAAATTGGAAAGCGCGGCGACCAGAATTACGCGCCAGCCACTGTCGGCTGCGAGCCGCTCGGCATTGACCATTTGTGCGGTCGAGAGCGTGATAGCGTCTACGTCGGTCAAGCCCGACAAGGCCGCCACGACGTAAAGCCCACTGCTACCGAATCGTTCTTTGACGGCTGCCGCCGCGAACAACACGACCGCGTAAAGCACGCCGAAAAATACTGCCGATTTCAGTTCAGACGGATTCTCCTGTTCGGGCATCACGTTGGATTCGTCGCGGCTGCGCAACCACAGCAAGCCCGAAAGCGCCGCGAGCGTCAGCAACATCAGCGCGAAAGGCAGCACGGCGGCGGCGAACAAGGCGGGGGCGACGGCGAGCATTTCAAGCAACAAGCGCGCGAATACTACAGTCGAAGCGATCAACACGACGATGGCGGCGAGGTTGACGCTGGCGGGCGCGTGCTTCGTGCGTTTGGCGTAGCTGACCGTCGTCGCCGTACTCGAAATCAATCCGCCCAACAAACCGCCCAACACGAGGCCAGCGCCGCTGCCGAAAAATTTGTAAATGATATAGCCACCCAAACTGATGCCTACGATCAGGACGACCATCAGCCAGATGTGGCGCGGATTGATGACGGCATAAGGCCCATACGTGCGGTTGGGCAAGACCGGCAAAATCACCAATGAAATCAGGGCGAATTGCATAATCGCTTTCAAGTCGTTGTCGCCGAGCCGCGCGACCATGCCGTGCAACTGCCCTTTGAATTGCAACAACACCGCCGCGCCTCCACCGATGGCAATGGCGAGCGAGCGATGGCCTACGATGAGGTAAGCGCCGACGGCGAACATCAGCAACAACGCGGCTTCGGTCGTCAGCCCCAGGTCAGGATGCGCGCCGTGATGGTTTCAACGTAATCACGCAAGACGCGCCATTGCGCATATCCGACGATGACGCCTTCGCCGACGCCGAGCAGCACCATCAGGCTGGAGATGAACAATACGCCAACAGTGTTGGTTGGCTCGCCCAAACGCAGCGCGTTGGCGACCCCAACCGCCGCCGCCAAACCGAGGCCGAACAATTCGCCGAGCGCGTTGGCGACAATCCAGCGCCGCCACATACGCCAATGCCAGTGCGGCTGAGAAGCAACAGTGGGCGTGAACCAATGCAGGTTGTTCATTGTCAGTTTCATATCACGCCCCTTTCCATTCTGGTGGCGCAGGCGGCGCGTGCTGCCGTTCCCACCACCAGCAAAAGGCAAACGACAACGCCGGAATGACCGTGAGGCCGATGAACGGCAACGCTGCCCGACCGGAGGTTTGCGAGAAGAACAGCGCGCCGCTGACGATGACCAGCAAGCTTCCCGCCAGTTCCCAACGCAGTGCTATGAGCAAGCCCACCAGCATCAACAGATGCAAGCCTTGTAATAACCACACTGACAGCGGCGGTCGTTGCGGCGCGTTGAAGAACCATTCAAGGTGCTCAACGAAAAACGCGCCCCATAAGAGAAACAACAACACGCTCAAGCCGCGCGCTGTCCAGCGTACGACGGGCAATAATTCCAATTGACGAGTTTCCATCTTAGTCTCCTTTTGCTGAATTCTGTCAGGCAGTGCGACCAAGCATCGTGGGCGCTGGTGGAGGCTCGTGCTGAATGGCGTTGCCTTCAGCCTCGGCTTTGATCGCCTGCAAAGCGCGCTGCATCAGGTAAGCCACGCAAAACGCAATCAAGCGCCAATACCAACGAAACCATCGAGGTTCCTTCAGCCCGTCGCTCCTGCCGCCTTGCGTGACGGCGCTTACGCGAAATAAAACCGCAGGCATTCCGGTTCGCGTCCGCGCACGATGCGACGATCTGCCAGCGGACCGCGTTCGGCGGTGATGACGGTGCATTGCCGTTCGCCCGCGTTGCCGTCGTAATAAACCACGACCCAGTCGCGCGTCTTGCCCGCCTGATGCGCGTGCGCCGTGTTGGAAAACAGCGCCGTGTAATGCCGCTCACCACGCACCGTATGCAAAATCGGCAGCCACGCTTCCTGTTGCGGATTGAAGCGGCGCGGCGCGATTTTGATGAGTTCATCGTTGCGGGCTTTGGCGTGGTACTCTTCATCCACACTGAGAATTTCACCCACCGCAGGCGCGGGCATGTGCGAGTCGTCCCCCATAGACTTACGCACACGCCCCAGTCGGCTCGCTAACGAATCGCGGATGCCCGCGACGCGCTTGCCGCCGAATCCTTTCAGTTCAAACAAGCGCCCGTCGTGCGCGGCGATTTCGAGTTCTTCGAGCGAATCAATGTCGAGTTCGGTGTGCAAGCGTTCCGCCAGCCGTTTGCCGATGCCCGCTACCGAAGCGGCGAGTGCCCCGCCCACGAATCTTCTTCTG
>JANNUY010000787.1:0-1480 GCA_031414155.1 Acidobacteriota bacterium | reverse complement strand
GGGAATCGGCGGATACACACTCGGCCCACCAATCGTCGGCGCCAGCAAGCCGCTCGCCGCCAAACCAATGTCGCGGATGATTTCAGACTCAACACGCATGCGCGGCATGCGCGCCAGCCAACGATTCGTCGGGTCGGCTTCCATCAGCTTCGGCGACACGTTTGAGACTTGACGATAAGTCGCCGATAAAACAATCAAACGATGAATGTGCCGAATATCCCACGCTTTGGATTGCGGATTGCGGATTGCGGATTGCGGATTGGAAACGCTGCCGTCTCGAAACTCGACCGCAAGCCAATCGAGCAAGTCGGAATGAGAAGAGGGTTCGCAACGTGTGCCTAAGTCTTCTGCCGTCGCCACCAAGCCCGCGCCGAAGTAATGCTGCCAGATGCGATTGACGATGACGCGCGCCGTCAGCGGATTGCGTTTGTCTATGATCCACTGCGCGAGACCCAAACGATTGCGCGGCGCATCCGCCGGAAACGGATGCAGGAATGCTGGCGTGCCGGGTTCGAGCGCAGCCGTTTCGGGGCGCTTCCAATCGCCGCGCCGAAAGAGATGCGTTACGCGCGGCACTTCGCGTGGCGCGAGCGCGAGCGTCGTCGGGCTGTAAGCCCACGCTTTGAGTTCGTCGTTGATTTGTTGATTCGCCTCCGCCCACTCTTTCACGGTCGTGCGGAAGTGGCGAAAGACTTCGGCTTGTTGTTGCGCAGTGCGTTGCACAGCGGGCTTGCTGATAATTTGTCGCACTTTGGCAGGCACAGGGTCAGCCGTCGGATTCGCCTCACTCGTCGTAGCGATTCTGAAACGGCCTACGACCGGATGAATGCCGAAGTTGATGTCTTCGAAGCCGGGGAACTTTTGCACCATCTGAATGACGAGTTGTTCGTTCGCTGCGAGGGTCAGCGGTTCTTTCAGCGCGAACACGAGCTTGCGGTCTTCGTGGCGCAACGCGAGTTGCGTGTCGGTCGTCCACGCGGTGTATCCGCTGCCGTCGGCGATATATTTCGCAGGGTTTTTCGGATTCTCAAAATCCGCCGTGACATTCGTGAATTCAAGTCGGCGGGTCTTGGCAGGCTGGTCTTTGGTGACGACTTCAGCGATGAACTCGTTCACCGAAGCTACGCCGTCAGCCAAACGACGACCAGGGCCACCGTGCGGCAAGCTGATATCAGTCATCACTTCGAGTCGAAAACCCGTAACGGCTTTTTGCTGCGATTGCGCGGTAATAACGTAGACGTTATTCGTCGCCGCGTCGCCGCGCGCGATAAACGATTCATCCGCCAGCCGTTCAAACTTTACGCCGAAACTAGCGGTGACGGTTTCAGCAATCAACGTTTGCCAGTTTCCCGCCAATGGCTGAACGCTTTTCTCCCACGCGGTTTGTCGCGCTTGCCAATCAGGGTTCTTGCTTTGCAGTTCGCTTTCGTATTTGGCGACGGCCTTGAGCATCTGTTCGCGCTTGGCCTGTTGCTTCGCA
>JANNUY010000786.1:0-2908 GCA_031414155.1 Acidobacteriota bacterium | reverse complement strand
TTCAACTGCGCGTTGTTGCGATAGTAATGCCCGTTCCAGATGTTCGCCGTACCCGCCGCCGTGATCGAACGATAGCCTTCGAGCCGTGCGCCACCTGCCAGAAAGATGTAACGCGCCGCCGCATCAAGCTGATATTCATACAGGCCGGCTTTGGTGCTTTTGATCGCTTCGAGAATTCCAAAACCCGCCAGTTGCGAAGCGCGCCTAATCAACGCGATTTCACTCGGACTTTTCACGCTGCGCATTTCATCAAGAATCGCTGTCAGGTCGCGTACGTCCGCACGCGGCGCACGCGTGCGTAACAAGTTGACGAAATGCGCTTCCCGCGACACGCGCCCGTCCCAATAATCAGCCGCGATGGCGGCGTTCGCGTTTTGTAATTCGTAACGACTCTCGGCGCTGCCTTCAGCAGGCGTGAACATCGTGTAAATCGTCGGCGCGGGCGCTTTCATCAATTCGCTCAACCATTCTTCGCCCATTGCTTTGGTGCTGGCGACGGCGTCTGCGCCGGTCAATTGCTTGACCAATTCGGCATCTTCTGCCGACAGCACTTTGCCTTCGCTGCGTTCGAGGCGTTCATTGCGCGGCGGCAGAATGAGCGTGGCTTTGCGCGTGCGGCCATCCAGCAAGATATACGCGCCGGGCGTTTCGATGCCGCTCAGGTAATAAAATTCATTCGATTGACGCGGCAAAGCGAAGCCTCGGGCGAGCGAAACGCCTTGCACAATCGCTACGGCCCGGTCGCCGATTTGATCGAAGACCTTTTGCCAGCGCGCCTTAAATTCTTCGGGCGGAAAGTGCGATTGGTAATGCGGCGTTTGAGCCACAGCCATTGCTGAAACAACCAGCAAGCAAGCGAATAAATAACAGGAGCGTAATTTCATGGTGGTTTCCTCTTGCGGGTTCGCAAACATAAGACGAGCTATTTCACGGTGAGAACGGGTTCTCCCAATACTTCGCGGCGCGGCTCTACGCCCAATCCGGGTCGTGTCGAAGCCGCCAGTCTGCCGTGCTGCCGTTGCGGCGCGCCTTCGGCAATGCTGACCGTCACGTAACTGTTAAAGTCGGTGGACGAGAATAAATACTCAGGCGGCGTGCTGTGTGCCAAATGTGCAATCGCGGCAGTGATAATGTCGCCGCCCCAGGTGTCTTCGATGGTCATCGCAATGCCCAACGAGACACACAAGTCACGAATCTGCCGCGCTTTGGTCAATCCGCCGACCTTCGAAATTTTCAGGTTGATGACATCCATCGCTTGATCGCTGTAACCGCGCACGACGGTTTTCAGATCGTCAATCACTTCGTCAAGAATGAACGAGCGATTGGTGTGGCGACGCACGACCAGACACTCTTCGTAACTCAAGCAGGGTTGTTCGATATAAACATTCACATTGCGCACGCCAGCGGCGACACACATTGCTTCGTGTTGCGTCCAACCGCAGTTGGCGTCAGCGACAAGTACATCGCCCGGCAGCAATTCCGCAGCGACCGCGTGAATGCGCGCAATGTCAGTTTCAACGTCACTGCCCGATTTGAGTTGGAATTTCGTATAACCTTCCGCGCGGTATTTACCGACATTCGCCGCCATGCGGGTTGGCGTATCCTGCGAAATCGCGCGATAGAGCGCGAAATCTTCGCCATAACGTCCGCCAAATAAATTCGCAATCGGTTGGTTACAGGCTTGGCCGAGAATGTCCCAACAAGCCATATCGAGCGCCGATTTGACGTATGGATGCCCGCGCAACGCTTGATCCATCGCGCGGTTAATCAAGCCGTGTTGCGTCGGATCAAGGCCGATGAGTTGCGGAGCAATTTCGGCAATGCCGGTGCGCGCGCCCGCCGCGTAAGCAGGCAGATAAGCCGGGCCAAGCGGACAGACTTCGCCCCAGCCGGTGATGCCCGCATCCGTTTGCAATTCGACGACGGTCGAATCGAAAACATCTACGCTGCGACCGCCCGACCATTTGTAACTGCCTTCGTGCAGCGGCAATTCAACTCGATAGACTTTGATGTTCGTAATTTTCATTTATTTTTCCGTAGCGAATCGTCACCTTTTGGCGAAGCGCGCTTCTATCAACGCCCACGTATTTGGATCAAGCGCGACTGTCATTGGTTCTTTGTCAGCCGCGAACTCAAAACGCTGTTGTTTTTGCGTAAAGTCAATCTTTTCGATTTTCGTTGCGCCGTCAATCGTTACGCCGATTTCGAGCGGCAAGCGATAGGCTTCGCCCGCTTGGGTTTGCGTTAGTTCAATCACGATGCGTTTAGTTGCCGCATCATAACGCCAGCCGCCATCAATCATCGGTGAACCTGCGCGCGCCAGCCATTGCTGAAAGAACGGCGACAACTCCAAACCCGAATGCTCTTCCATCACGCGGCGAAAGTCTTCGGTCGTAGCGCTGCTGTTGCGATAGCGTTGATAGTAATCGCGTATACCCGCCCAGAATTTTTCCGTCCCCATTTGCTGTCGCAGCATATGCAACGTCCAACCGCCTTTCTGATAAATGATGCGGTTCAGCACCTTCTGCATATCCGCCAGATTGTTATGCAACACGGCGACGCCGGGCATCTGCTTTTCCAATGCAAAGACCTGCGCGCGGCTGCGCTTCAAGCCAATGACGAAAGCATCGCGTCCGTCGTAATGCTCTGCCACCAGCAGCGTGAAATACGTGGCGAAGCCTTCGCTCAACCACACATCATCCCAATCTTTTTCGGTGATCGAATTGCCGAACCACTGGTGCGCAATCTCGTGCGCGATCAAGCCCGTGTCGGGCCGTTCGAGAATGGATTTCTCGCCATAAAAAATGGCGCTGGCATGTTCAGTGCCGCCGCCGAAACCTGCGGCTTCGACGTTGGCGAGTTTTTCGTAAGAGTAAGGCCCGATGTGTTCGCTGAAAAATTCCATCGC
>JANNUY010000785.1:0-3761 GCA_031414155.1 Acidobacteriota bacterium | reverse complement strand
TGGAGCCTATTTCATGAAAAATGTTGTCGTTAGAAACATTCAGCGCGCCCCTGTTGAACTCATCGAAGCGTTGGGGTCGCAAGGCTCCGCCACAGTGTCAGAAGCACAAAACCGCACGGGTTTACTGCATCCTTACATGCGTCCGATCTATCCGACGGCGCGCGTGGCCGGTTCTGCCATAACAGTTTTATGCCACCCCGGCGACAACATGATGATTCACGCGGCGATTGAAGTCTGTCAGCCGGGTGATGTGTTGATAGTGGCGACAACTTCGCCATCCACCTGTGGAATGTTCGGCGAACTGATGGGGACTTCGTGTCAGACGCACGGCATTCGCGGTCTGATTATCGAAGCAGGCATACGCGATGTGGCCGACCTGACGACGATGAATTTTCCTGTGTGGGCCAAAGCGATTTCGGCGCAAGGGCCTTTGAAAGTAGTGCCGGGTTCAGTGAACGTGCCTATCGTTTGCGCAGGCGTGCTGGTGAATCCCGGTGATGTTGTCGTCGGTGACGTAGACGGTGTCGTCATCGTCCCGCGCGCGCAAGCCGCTGAAGTGGCGCGACTGGGGCAAGAACGAGTTGAAAAAGAAGAGCAAGTACGTGCACGACTCAAGGCCGGAGAATATAGCGTCAACATTCAAGGCTTGCGCGCGAAGCTGGCTGAGTTAGGCGTCGAATACCTTGAAGGAGACCAAGCATAATGGGTGAGATCGTAGCCGCTTTTGCCACCTGCCACGCACCGCAACTTTTCACTTATCCGCCGGATGAAGACCCCGCGCAGCTTGATGCTTCGATTGCGGGCATGCGCGAACTCGGCAAGATTCTGGATGAAACCAAACCCGACGTAATTCTGTTTCTCGGCAGCGATCATCTCGAAACGTTTTCGATTGGCTGTGTGCCTACGTTTGCGATTGTAGCGGGCAATCGCGCAACGGCTGAATTCGCCGGGCGCAAGCTCGATCTGCCGATTCACCGTGAATACGCCGAAGACCTGTTGAACCAGTTGGTGCGCAACGATTTCGACATCGCGTATTCAGAAGACGCGATGTTAGGGCATACGTTTGCGGTGCCGTTTGAATTTGTAATTGGCGGACGCGCGATTCCGGTCGTACCGATTCATGCCAATGTGTATATGCCGCCGTTGCCTACGCCAAAGCGTTGCGCAGCGTTGGGAAGCGCGATGGCAAAGGTCATAGCGTCGCGCCCTGAAAAAGTTTGCATCATTGCCAGCGGCGGCATGTCGCACTATCCGGGTACGTGGAAGTATCCGCAGCCTGAATTCGATTTCGACAAATGGATGATCGCCGAACTCGAACACGGGCGCATTGAGACGCTGTTGAATTTGACTTCTGAACAACTCGACGAAGTTGGCAACACCGAACTTTTGCCGTGGGCGATTATGCTGGGCGCGATTGGCGCAGTGCCGGGCGAGCTTATTCAATACACACCGACGTGGCATCACGGCCACGCGATGATGCGCTTTTTGCCTGAGCGCGAACGCGCCACGCCACTCGAAGTCGCGCCGCCCGCTTATGTATTCAAAGACGAAGGCGGCTTTCAGTTTTATGCCCATCCACCGGCTAAGGCTTATCACTTGAACAAGCTGTTGTTCGATATGCGCCACGATTCCGCCTTGCGCCGTCGGTTGCTGACCGACCTCGACGCGGTAACTCTGGAATATCAGTTGCGCCCAGATTGCCACGACGCGGCACGCGCGTTGGCCGAAGTCGGTACGACGGCCAAGATCAGTGACAACGCCGGACGCATCGTCGCGGCAGGCGCGCATCCGTTGCATGCGCTGATGACGCTGCACGCAGTACATGGTGAGATGAAACGTTTGCAACGCGAACTGGAGAATCAATAACCCATGAAACTCTTTCGCAAAATTTTGTTCTGGTGCCATTTAATCGCGGGTGTCACCGCTGGTCTGATTGTCTTGTTGATGTCGGTGACGGGCGTATTGCTGACGTATGAAAAGCAAATGATCAGTCGCGCCGACAAGAGCCTTTATAACGTCGTGCCAGCCAACGCCGCTCCACTCGCGCCCGAAGCCTTGCTCGCCAAAGTCACTGAAGCCGGTGCGCCGCCTGCCAGTTTGACGTTGCGCTCTGATTTAGCTGCGCCTGCGTCGGTGAGTTTCCCCAACGCGAATGGACGAGGTGAGCGCACAGTGTTCGTCAATCCTTATACCGGCGCGTTGCTGGGCGAAGGCGCACAAAGTACGCGGAATTTCTTTCACGTTATGACCGATTGGCATCGCTGGCTGGGTCGTGAAGGCGAAGGTCGCGCGGTAGGCAAAGCGATCACGGGCATCTCTAACTTGCTGTTTCTTTTCATCGTGGTGAGCGGTTTGTATTTGTGGTTTCCGCGTTCGCTCACGTGGACGCAAATCAAGCAGGTGCTTTGGTTCAGGCGTGGCTTGCCTGGCAAGGCGCGTGATTTCAACTGGCATAACGTCATCGGATTTTGGTGTTGCGTGCCGTTGTTTGTCGTCGTGTTGGCAGGCGTCGTCATTTCGTATCCGTGGGCCAGCAACCTCGTCTTTCGCGCCGCTGGCGAAACGCCTCCGTCAGGGCCGCCGCGTCCGCCCGGGCCGCCACCCAATGCACCTGCTGCTGCTGGCACTGCGCCTGTTTCGTTTGCCGTACTCGATGAATTGGTGCCACGCGCCAAACAACATCGCAGCGATTGGCAGACGATCAATGTGCGTTTGCCGAAAGACGCGACGGCGCCGCTCAGCTTTGCGATTGACACCGGAATGGGCGGCGAACCTCACAAGCGCGAAACGCTCACGCTTGATCGCGCCGGACAGGTCACCAAACTCGAACGTTTTGCTGACGGAACCAAAGGCCGTCAATGGCGCACCATTATGCGTTTTGCCCACACCGGCGAAGTGCTGGGCGGGTTCGGACAAACCATCGCGGGCATTGCTTCGCTAGGCGCGTGCTTTTTGGTTTATACCGGTCTGGCTTTGTCGTGGCGGCGTTGGCGCGCTTGGATTGGACGACGCGCTCGAACTAAAGAAGCGACGCTTGCCGGTTCACCGATGACGGCTGACTGAATGGTTTGCTGCGTGAGTTGCATCGAAGCGGAAACTTTCAGTATGCGGGGTTAAAGCGGTACTGTGAAAAAATCCTTTGTCATACAAAATGGGAAGACTTGCTTGACGCTGTTGGCGTCGCTGTTCAGTTTGGCGTTGAGCGCCATTCCAGCCAGCGCGCAAGTTACGACGGCTGACGTAGTCGGCACAGTGACCGACGACACAAGCCCAGTCGGTACTGAGATGTTCAGCGTGCCGAATCATCCGGTCTTTGGACAACCCAACACCGCTTTCGGCAATGCAGCTTTCGGCAAGATCAAGACGACGGCGGGCGTATATGCGCCGCGCCAGATTCAGTTCGCGCTGAAACTGCTGTTCTAGTTTTCAAAGTTGTAATGAAGCAGAGAAATGGCACGCTGGTTTCTAAAGCTGGCGTGCCTTTAGTTAATTTATGAGTACGATATGTTCGTTCGTTTTCTGCGTTTGATGAGTATGTCGTTATTGATGGCGTTGTCATTGGCTTTCGGGAAGATTGAAACGGTGAGCGAAAAGAATGAACTCTGACATGATTCAAAAGGCTGCGGCATTGGTTTGGCGTCATTGGACTCTGGGGAATATGTCTAAGCGAATGACTGAGCTACCGGCAGACTGTCGGCCTCACAATCGCGGTGAGGGCTATGCGATTCAAGCTGAACTCGCGCGTCTTTCTGGTCAGGCAG
>JANNUY010000784.1:0-3336 GCA_031414155.1 Acidobacteriota bacterium | reverse complement strand
ACGAAGCCGCGCTCGTGCGGCTTTACCGCGAATGCCTGTCGAAGGGTCGCGTGTTGGTGGTGTTAGACAATGCCGCCGCTGACGAGCAGGTGCTTCCGTTCCTGCCGCCGCCGGGTTGCGCGTTGCTGGTCACGTCGCGCGCGACGCTGCATCTGCCGGGGCTGCGCGCACGCATTCAACTCGATGAACTCACACCTGCCGAAGCGCGCGCCTTGTTGCAGCAAATGGTTCCGCGCATCTCCATAGATGTTGGGGACGCCGTAGCCGATCAGATTTGTTCCTTGTGCGGTTACCTGCCGCTGGCCGTACGCGCGGCGGGCGGCTTGCTCGACGTGACGCCCGATCTCGACCCCGCCGTTTATGCCGCAGAGTTGCGCGACACGCGGGCGCGGCTGGCGTTGCGCTACGCCAATGCCGAAGGCCGCAACCTCAGTGTCGAGGCTTCGTTTCAACTCAGTTACCAGCGGCTGCCTGACGAAGCGGCGCGGGTCTTCCGCGCGCTGGCGGTCTTCCCGGCGGATTTTGACGGCGCGGCGGTCGAGGCCATCGCGGCAGACGCGGGACGCTTACAGTTGCGTGAATTGCTGCGCCGCAATCTGGTACGCTACGACGCGGAGTTGAAGCGTTACCGGCTGCACGATCTGGCGTGCGTGTTTGCCGACGCGCAAGCGAGCGAGAACGAACGCGTAGCCTGGCAATACGGCCACGCGCACTATTTTTGTGACTTGTTGGAGAGGGCGCGTGATCTTTATCTGGAAGGTGGTGAGCAAGTCACGACGGGGCTGGCCCTATACGACCGCGAACGCGCGAACATTGCGGCGGGACAGGCCTGGGCCACTCAACGCACGACAACGAACGATGCGACGGCGCGCTTATGCATGGACTATCCAAGTGCGGGCGCTTATGTGATTCAACTGCGGCTGCACCCGCGCGAACAGATTCGTTGGCTCGAAACGCGGTTGATCGCCGCGCGTCAATTAAACGCACAAGAGTATGCAGGCGCTACACTCTGCACGCTCGGCCTTGCTTTTTCAGCCTTGGGGGAAACACGGCGTGCCGTTGATTTTCTCGAACAGTCTCTTGTCATCGCCCGTGAGATTGATAATCGAGACCAAGAAAGCATTGCACTTTTTAATCTCGGCGATGCCTATTTGAGATTGGACGAGCCTCGCCGTGCTATTGAGGTGTTTGAGCAAGGGTTGGTAATTCACCGTGAGCTTGAAGATTTACGGGGCGAAAGCGCCCAACTCAATGGTTTGGGCCAAGCCCACACTATTTTAGGTGACTTGCGCCGCGCCATTGAGCTTTACGAACAAAGTTTGGCAATCAAACGCGAGATTGGTGACCTGCATGGTGAAGGCAATTCGCTTGGTAACCTTGGTCAAGCTTACTTAGAGTTAGGTGAATCACGCCGTGCCATAGAGTTTTGCGAACAGCAGTTAGTCATCGTCCGCGAGATCGGCGACCGGCGCGGCGAAGGCACTGCGCTATGGAATCAGGCGCTGGCATGGGAGGAGCTTGGTGAGCGCGCACAAGCCATCGCCTGTGCCGAAACTGCGCTGGCGATTCGTGAAGCGATTGAAGACCCACGTGCCGCAAAGGTGCGCGAGGCATTGGCGGAATGGCGACAATGAGGGTGGCAATAGCAAACCGTACTCTTTACTTCCTGATGTCTTGCGGAAATGAGTAGCGAAATGGCTGACTTTGTAGCGCAACGTTCGATCGTGCGAGCCGTCTGGGGTTCTTCCGATTTCATCAAAGCTATTGAACCGCCAGCATAAAGCGTTGGCGCAACACGCGCCCACCGCGTTGTACTTCGAGCCAGGCGTAATAGGTTCCCGCTTTCGGCGGACGCACCAGAAACGTCAGCCGCCCTTTGCCATTGAGCGCATCCCGTTCATCAGGGTGTGCATGCACAAACGTCTTTCCGTCTGTGTGAACCATCATCAAATGTCCCAACGCGCCGAGGCGAAGTTGTAAGTCGTCTATCGCTTGGCCTTCAGCTTGCTGTAAACGAACCGTTAAGGCTTGCGTCTTTTTCGCCGTGAATGGCTTCTCTTCCATCAAGGTGAATCTTACGCCCGTCGCTTCATCAGCTTTTATGCACGTGGCTTTGCCCGTCACTTTCACCGTGGCCGATAAAATTTGCGAACCTGCATTGTGCGGCGCGACATCGGCGAACAACTGAAATTCGCCTGCGCACGGAAATACGAAATCCCGCAAGACGAATGATCCGTCGCTTTGCGGCGCAGGGTGTTCGTGCGCGAAGACATTGAAATCGCGGCTCACGATTATCAAATGCAACTTGCGTTCGTGCGCGATGTCAAAAGCCGTGACAGTTTCGCGAACTCGTTTGCCCGTCAAAAAACCGTAATCATCGCGCGTCTCACGCTGTGCCCAGACCTGCAAACGCATAACGAAGGCTTCGCCCGCTTTGATTTTGGCGGGTTCGGTTTTGAGTTCGAGTGTGAAGGGGTGGCGGCGTGTTTGGCGCGGAGGCGCTTCATCCGCCACGGCGAGCGGAAAGCTGAGCGTAAAGGTTTCGTCGGTGAGCAGCGTTACGCGCAAGGTGAGTAAATAATCGCCGCCGTGCGCGAACACTGGATGCAAGCCGTAATCGCCCGGCACGGCTTCGGCATGCGCTTGTTCCATGATGGCGGGCATCGCCGTCATCGCGGGCATGGTGATCGTCGCGTCAAGGCGCGCGCGAATAACGGCGGTTGCGCCTAACACCGGATCAATGCGGCTCAGGTCACGCACGCGCAATTCAAGCTGTTGCTCTTCGGTTGCGAATAAGCCATCAGCAGGCAGCCGCAACGTCACGCGATATTTGCCTGCTTCGCGGCTGAGGGCATCGGCGAAGGTCACGTCTTGCGCCACGACATACGCGGCACCCAACAGCAGCCACAAGCTAAACCACAGCTTTTTCATGCGAGCGGCCTAACGCGGATTAAAGTTTGAATGCAACTGGCCGCCTTCGAGCGCGACGACTTGCGCAGTCATCAGGTCGGGGCCGGTGATGATGCTGAGAATCGCTCCGGCTACATCTTCGGCGGTGCATACGCGATGCAACAAAACATTGGCTTCGGCATTTTTCTTGAACGCCTCGTAAGCCGTTTCGCCCAAGCCGTCTTTCAACCAGCGCGTCGAGATGAAGCCCGGCGCGACAGTATTAACGCGCACTTTAGGTGCAAAGACGCGCGCCAGCGAGACGGTCATGTTGTTGAGCGCAGCTTTCGAGGCGCAATACGGAATCGAACTACCCGTGGCGGCGAGTCCGGCAACGCTTGAGACGTTGACGATTTCGCCGTTGCCCGAAGCCTCCAACGCGGCGCG
>JANNUY010000783.1:0-9070 GCA_031414155.1 Acidobacteriota bacterium | reverse complement strand
CCATTCAGCTTTGGGCATCTTCAAAAAGCACCGGTTAACAACACTGGAAAAACACTGATTCTAGGAACTCAACTGCGCGAACACGACGCGGGTCACGTTGACGCTCTTTCACTTTCACCAAACCGTTCACCTTTCACCACGCACCACCAGAGCGCGCGCAGACGAGCCTGAACAAAGCTGAAATTCAATCGAATTGTGGATCGGATTATCGCTAGACGCAGGCGGCGTCTGGGGAATGAAGCGCCACGATTCTCTACACATCGTATGCCTATTGCAAGCTCCTTCTTTTGCTCCCTCGAATTTTACTGGTGCGCTTGTCCTGTGTCACTTAGCTAACCTGCGTGTCTAACTTGCTGGACTGTAAAACTTTTCCACCTTTTATTCACAACAGATTCACAGCTTGGTGAAACATTTTCACAGCTTATCCACAGGCTTTCCCACAAGCGCGAAATCAGACGGTGTAGCGCGGATTAGTAATCCGCGCTACACCGTCTGAGCGACTAGCTAATCGCCTTGTCAGCCGCAGCCAGTCGCGTATTCACCTTGGCGAAAATCGAACTGATGCTCGAACCCATCGCCGTTAAGACGAAGACCGAGGCTGCCGCAATCAAGACGAGCAACAATGAATATTCGACCACGTCCTGACCTTCTTCTTCTTTCAAAAATGTTTTCACGGAATCTAGCAACATACTTGGCAACATACTTGGCAACATAAAATCATTCCTCCAGGTTTTCTTTCGATTGGATTGAACCGTAATAAACAAACAGGTACTTGCCTGTTCGAGCTTTCAGGGGATGCATCCGCGCGTCTTGATTCAGCCGTCGTGCAGACGCACTTCGACTAACCAAGACCGCCAGGAGTGCCAAATCCATTGGCGCAAAGCAGCCTTCGCATTGACATCGCCAACGACAAAAACGACAAAAATTATGAGGAGACAAAAACTGCCGGAAAGAACATGCGACTAAGAAGTAAGCCGCAAATTTCTAAGGAGCCGCGCTGGTGAGAAGATGCGAACTCGAAGAAAAAGTTTGGCAGGGGGAAGAACGCTGGTGCGCTTGGTGGCGAAATAAAGTTAGCAGGTTCAAGCAAACTCATTCACGCGATAACGCTGTTAGGAAAATTTTTCCGTTCGCTTTCACGCGGCTGGCTCAAAACCGGACTTTTAGCGCCGTTTCAGCAACACTGCACAGATACTAGCGAATACCTTGCCACAGTTACTGCGCTGCTTGATTAAAACGTAACTTGAGTAACTATTGAGTGACGGGGCGTCTGATTGCCATGCCTTGCGAACAGGTTGCTCTATCCCTTTATTAAAACCCGTTACCGCAGATGAGACGCAGGGTTATCACCGCATTACGAAAGATGATGGCAATCTCAGCTTGCCTTGCTTCGGCGGTATGCCTAGCATATGCGGTATTGGGTTCATGCATTATTTACACACTCCACTTATTTCGAACAATTGTGACAAGGCCATAGGCGCTGCATCTGTGCAAACGGGTGATCTGTGCCGCTGGAAAGGATTTTTTCATGGCAGATTCGAGTTCATCGGTGCCCCATTCCAATCCGCTCATACGCTGGTTGATGGCAGGCTCTACTAAAAAAGACGGCGCACACGAGGCCGAACACGCGCACCAGACGCATACGTGGTGGCAGGTGATGTGCCTCACCGGCGTAGACTATTTTTCCACCTTGGGCTATCAGCCGGGCATCGCCTTCATTGCAGCCGGCGCGTTGTCACCCATTGCTACGTGCGTATTGGTATTGTTGACCTTGTTTGGCGCCTATCCGATTTACAACCGCGTCGCCGCCGAAAGCCCGCACGGTGAAGGTTCGATTTCCATGCTCGAAGCCTTGCTGCCGCGCTGGAAAGGCAAGTTTTTTGTATTGGTCTTGTTGGGCTTCGTCGCCACCGATTTCATCATTACGATTACGCTGTCAGCCGCCGACGCCACTGAACACATCGTTCACAATCCTTTCGTACCGCACTGGATGGATCATCCAATCATCGTCACGCTGGTACTGGTCGCGTTATTGGGCGCAGTCTTTTTGAAAGGCTTCAAAGAAGCCATTGGGCTAGCCATCTTCCTCGTCGCGGCTTATTTGTTGCTAAACGTCATTACGATTGCCGTTGGCGCTTATCATGTTTTGCAACATCCCGAAGCCATCCCAAATTGGAAGAACGCTTTGCTGGCGCATCCCAAAGTGAACGGCAATCCGCTGTTAATCATCGGCGTCGCGTTGATGCTGTTTCCCAAACTCGCACTTGGTCTTTCGGGCTTTGAAACCGGCGTCGCCGTCATGCCGCTGGTCACGGGCGACGCCAGCGATACACCGCGTCAACCTGAAGGACGCATTCGCAATACGCGCAAGCTGTTGCTATATGCCGCCTTGATTATGAGCGTGCTATTGATTTCGAGCAGTTTCGTGACGACGTTGCTGATTCCGGCCTCAGAATTTGACACGGGCGGCAAAGCGGCAGGACGCGCGCTTTCTTATCTAGCACACACCTATCTCGGCGACGTATTCGGTACAGCTTATGATTTGAGTACGATTGCTATTCTCTGGTTCGCGGGCGCTTCAGCCATGGCGGGCTTGCTGAACATCGTGCCGCGTTATTTGCCGCGTTATGGCATGGCACCGACCTGGGCGCGCGCGTCGCGGCCTTTGGTTTTAATCTATACGTTAATTGCTTTCGTCGTGACGATCATTTTCAAAGCCAATGTTGAAGCCCAAGGCGGCGCTTATGCGACTGGCGTACTCGTGCTGATGAGTTCCGCTGCGCTGGCCGTAACACTTTCGGTGCGTAAAAGCGTCCTGCAAAAATTCGCCTTCGGACTCATCACGCTGGTCTTTTTCTATACGACGGCGGTGAACGTTTACGAACGGCCTGACGGCGTAAAGATCGCTTCGTTTTTCATCGGCGCGATCATCCTGGCGTCGCTCATTTCGCGCACGATGCGCTCGACCGAGTTGCGCGTAGACAAAGTCATTCTCGACGACGTAGCCAAACAATTCATTGACCAATCCGCTTGCGCGGGGCGCACCATCCGCGTCGTCGCCAACCGCCGCGAAATCGGCGACATCAACGAATATCGCTTCAAGGAAAAAGAAAAGCGCGAAGCCAACCACATCCCCAAAGAAGACCCGATCATCTTTCTTGAAATCAAGATCAGCGACGCTTCTGAGTTTTCCGGCGTGATGCGCGTACGCGGCGTGAAGATCGGCGACTATTTCGTCTTGCGTACGAAAAGCCCCGCCGTACCCAACGCCATCGCGGCGTTGCTCTTGCATCTGCGCGATGAACACAACGCCAAGCCGCACGCTTATTTCGGCTGGACGGAAGGAAATCCGCTGACATACGCCTTAAAATTCATCATGCTTGGCGAAGGTGACACGGCTCCGGTCACACATGAAATTCTACGACAGGCCGAACCCGACCCTGCCAATCGCCCCTCGATTCACGTCGGCGGATGATTTTTTCTTCATGTCTGGACAGAAAACGCCGTGAACGTTTAGGATGCGCGTTTCGTGAAAGTGCCTGAGAGCGATCAATTCGAGTATTCCGTCGCACCTTACGATGAGCGGCAGGCTGATGAACGCCAAGCTAGGCTGCAAAACCGCCTGCGTTGCAACACTTACGTCGTCATCGGATTGATGCTCTTGCTCGCTCTGTTTTTTGCCAGTCGCAAGATGTTTTTTGGCGTAGCATTAGGCAGCGCGTTAAGCCTGCTGAACTTACGCTGGCTGACCAGCAGCGTACGCGGCATCCTGAACCAGGCGGTGATGATGCAAAACGGTCACGTACCGCCTTTCACCGCAGGCAAATTGATTTTGCGTTATTATCTGGTGGCTTTGATTATCGGAGCCGCTCTTTGGACGGGCGACTTTCATCCGCTCGGCATCGGCGCAGGCTTCGCCGCTTTTGTATTCGGCGTGATGATTGAAGCGGGCTATCGGTTCTTTTTAGTAATTATGGGACGCGAAACACCTGAAGATCGCGCGTCTGAAACCCATCATAACGAATAACTTTCGAGCTATGTTTTTACTGAACTTTATACTGCAACACGGACAGGAAGCGGCGCACGATGCAGCACAGGCTGCGGGACACGCGGCTGAAGCCGCCGCCGAACATCACGGCGAACACGTTCCAGTCATCGTCGAAAAACTGAATGATTTTTTCGGGCCGGCGCTGTTCAGCCTGCAATCGAACATCATGCCGCCGATTTACAAGGCGCTGAAAGTTTTTGGCGGCCACTGGCCGGGCGAAGGAATGACTTATGAACAATATCGCCACGCGGGCAACTTGCCTTTGCCGACGCATATCGTGATGTTTTTCTTTGTCGTGCTGGTCGCAGTAGTCGTGCTGAACTTCCTGCGCGGCAAGCTCTCCACCGAAAATCCGTCGAATCGCCAACAAGGTTTTGAAGTCGGCGTCGAAGCATTGCGCAGCATGTTGGTTGATATGGTCGGCCCCGGCGGGATGAAACATTTCCCGGTGGTGGCTACGTTTGGGCTGTTGATTTTTGTTTCTAACCTGACCGGCATGCTGCCAGACATGGTCGCGCCAACGGCGAATTTCAATATGACACTGGCGTTGGCACTGTCGTCTTTCATTTATTACAACTATGTTGGCATCAAAGAGAACGGGCTGTTCGGACATCTGAAACACTTCTGCGGCCCGGTGCTGTGGCTTGCGCCGCTGATGTTCCCCATCGAAATCATTTCGAACCTCGCGCGCATCATGAGCCTGAGCATGCGTTTATTCGGCAACATTTACGGCGAAGAACAAGTTAGCGGAGCCATCGCACAAATGGTTCAATGGGTAGTTCCCGCGCTGCTGATGCCACTGGGTTTGCTGACTTCGTTCCTGCAAACTTTTATCTTCATCGTGCTTTCGATGGTCTATCTCGGCGAAGTCTCGCACCACAGCGACGAACATCATGCCGAAGAACATCAAGATGACCATCACGGCGAAATCGCGCACACTCACGCGGCTCCGGCGCACTAATGACTTTTGGCGTTGCAAGCGCAACGCTTCTTTACCGGACGTTCACTGATCTTTGTTCAACTGGTTTCTATAAAAAGCGAACTTACGCAGTTGTGGAGCAGGCGCTTTCCCAAAAGACGTACTAGCAACCCTGGCGTCGCCTTGATCTCGAAGCCTGACGAACCTGAGCAGTGAACTTCTCGCATCATCGAACGTAATTTCTAACGCGGCGAGTTTTCATAACGCAGTTCATACACATTCGCCGACACAGACTTAAACGTTGGACTCACTTCATTCTCAAAAGGAGAAAACACTATGAAACGCAATATGATTCGTTTGGTCGTCAGCCTGATGACGCTCGCGTTCACGGCGATGACCGCAATGGCGGCTGACCCCGGAGCGGCAGCGGCTACCGACGTAAGTTGGGGCAGCAAAGGTTTGGGTTATATCGCAGCAGTCGTGGGCTTCGCCATCGCCGCTGGTCTTTGCGGACTCGGCCAAGGCAAAGTGGCCGCCGCCGCTTGCGAAGGCATGGCGCGCAACCCTGCGGCGTATAACCGTGTTCAGTTGGCCTTGATTCTGGGTCTGGCCTTTATCGAAACGCTCGTGATCTTCACCTTCGTGGTCGTACTGCTCAAAGTGCCGAATCCTGTAGCCCCTTAGTGATTACGCTGAATTCCAGCACAAGCAAAAGGCGCATCGGAGCTTCCGGTGCGCCTTTTTGTTTGGCTTATTCGTAACTCGTCACGTTTTGTGATTTTTCTCGATGGCGTTCCAGCGCCAACTCAATCAGCCGATCCAGCAACGCGCTGTAACTCAACCCGCTAGCCTCCCACATCTTGGGATACATACTGATCGAGGTGAAGCCGGGCAGCGTGTTGATCTCGTTGACGTAAAGCGCCCCCGTCTCTTTCTCCAAAAAAAAATCCACTCGTCCGAGTCCCGCGCCGTCTACGGCTTGAAAAGCACGAACGCCGAGTTGTTGAATCTGTAACGTGAGTTCATCGGAAAGCTGCGCCGGAATCACCAGTCGCGCGCCATCGGCGCTGACATATTTCGTCGCGTAATCATAAAAGTCCGCCGACTCAGGCACGATCTCGCCCGGCAGACTCGCGCGCGGTTCGTCGTTACCGAGGATGCTGACTTCGATCTCACGCGCGTTGACGCCGCGTTCAACGACGATCTTGCGATCAAAGCGCGCTGCCACGCCGATGGCTTTATTCAACGAAACCGCATCGGTCGCTTTTGAAATGCCTACTGAAGAGCCGAGGTTCGCGGGTTTGACGAAACAAGGGAAACCGATTTCGGCGATGACTTGCGCTTCAAGTCGCAACGGATCGGCTTCCCATTGCGTACGCAAAAAGTGCGTGAACTCAACAATGGGCAACCCAGCTTCACGGAAAAGGCGTTTCATGACGACTTTGTCCATGCCGCAGGCCGAACCCAATACGCCGCAGCCGACGTAAGGCACGTCAGCCATTTCCAGCAAACCCTGAATCGTTCCGTCTTCGCCGTAAGTGCCGTGCAAGACAGGAAAGATCACATCCAGCTTTTCATTCGTTGCGGCCTGATCGTCCACCGCAAATTTCGCCAAGCCCTGGCGCGTAGGGTCGCCGAAAATGGCTACGGGCAAATCGCCAGTCGCCATCACCGAACTGGGCAACAGATTGGTGGCTTCGCGCGAAGCCAGCCAGCGACCTTGCTTGGTGATGCCGATGGGTACAACTTCGTATTTGTTGCGATCCAACGCATTGATGACCGATTCCGCCGAACGCAGCGAGACTTCGTGTTCGCCTGAACGTCCGCCGAAAATAACTCCAACTTTGAGTTTTGCTGACAAGTAAGTTTTCTCCAGTTCACATAATTTTTTTGCCGAAGGCTGACAGAATGAGTTGCACGCCGAGTTCAGCCGTTTTATTGGCTACGTCAAACACGGGATTCACCTCGGTCAACTCAAACGAAAGCATCTTGCCGGAATCGGCGACCTTTTCCATCGCCAAATGGCTTTCACGATACGTAGGGCCGCCAGGCACGGGCGTACCGACACCAGGCGCAAAAGCAGGATCAACGAAATCCATATCCATCGTTACGTGAAAGCCTGCGGTGTGACGCGCGGCAATTGCAATCGCTTCATCCATCACGGCGCTCATCCCGCGTTCGTCGAGGTCACGCATCGTGAAGATGCGAATGCCTGAAGCCTTGAGCGTGACGGCCTCATCTATGTCAACGCTGCGCGCGCCGATGAGTACGCAATCTTCTGGGTGAACCTTCGGCGCAAAGCCGCTCAGATGCGTGAGTTCGTACGCGCCTTGTCCGAGAATCGCCGCGAAAGGCATGCCGTGAATGTTGCCCGATTTAGAAGTCTCAGGCGTATTCATATCGCCGTGCGCATCAAACCAGATAACGCCAACGCGCTGTTCGTGTTTGCGGTAATAAGCCGACAGGCCCGCGACGCTGCCTGCGGCAATTGAATGATCTCCACCCAAAACGACAGGAATTGCGCCTGAGTCCAACGCGGCCTCGACTTGATCGGCGAGCGTCTGACAGGCCACGGTGATTTCGGGCAGATATTTCGCACGCGGAACAGCTATATGCATCATCTCGGCATTGCGTACCGGAATATTGCCGACATCCATGACCTCATATCCAAGTTGTCGCAGGCGTTCGTTGAGTTCAGCGACACGCACGGCGCTTGGCCCCATGTCTACGCCACGGCGGTCTGCGCCCAAGTCCATCAGGACGCCGATGATCATTGCTCTCTGTCGCGGGTTCAGCATAAAGGGTCGCCTCAATTAGGCAGCAGTATAACGTTCACAGCGGCACCGCTAAAAGAAGCCCTTTTCGACCGGGTGAGACGCGAATAACTCTCAAGCGTAAGGAGCGGATACGTTACGCGAAATTTTCTGATTAGTTGCCCCTTTATGCTTTTTCACCGTAGCGGGTAAAAAAAATCCTGCCAGAACTTCCTGAATGGATTTACAAAACGAACCATGGTGGGCTATAAACAATACGTCGAAGAAAAGTTTTCTTCCGCAGGCAACGTGCTTACGGTTCTCACGATCATAGGCACGAATGATTTCGACAGCGCGCCTCACTTCACATGACCAGTTGCGCTGAACCAAACTTTTGTTTTTTCAATTTAATGCTCGTGGTGGCAGTAGCTACGTTCTTATCGCCCGCTCTCACAACTAGCGGGTTTCGCATGCTAACTTCCACACGAGTGCTTCCAACTTTAAAGGAGAATCTCACTTATGAAACCCTCATGCAAACTTACACAGGCGATCTTTTCGCTGTTTGCGCTCGCGCTAATGTCGGTGGCGGCAATGGCGGCAGATCCGGGTCTGCCTTATCCGGCGACTTCGGAAGTTAGCGATCAGAAGGCCGGTTCGGTGTTGTTCTACAACATCTATACGTCGGCTCCTTCGGGCGGTGCATCGCAAAACGCGCGCATCGCGCTCACCAACACCAGTGCTACCAGTTCAGCTTTCGTCCACTTGTTCTTCGTGGCTGAAAACTGCACGGTGGCTGACAGTTACATCTGCTTGACGCCCAATCAAACGGCCAGCTTCTTAGCTTCGGACGTTGACCCCGGCATCAAGGGCTATATCGTAGCGGTTGCGTCAGACGTCAATGGTTGCCCGACGCAATTTAACTTCCTGATCGGTGACGAATACGTCAAATTCTCGTCGGGTCACGCGGCCAATTTGGGCGCGGAAGCCTTCGCGAAGATTACGGCAGGCGCGGGTTGCGACGCCAATTCGTCAGATGCAACAGTCGCGTTCAACGGCGTCGATTATAACCGCGCACCGCGTGTATTGGCAGTGTCGAACATCATGAGCAATCTTGATGGCAACTCGACGATGATCATCGTCAATCGTGTCGGCGGATTCCTCTCGACGGGCGCAGCCACCACGGGCACCTTGTTCGGCTTGCTGTATGACGACGCGGAAAGCGCGTATTCGTTCAGCATCACGGGCGGTTGCCAGATCATGGGTATCCTGTCGAACAGCTACCCGCGCATTTTGGGTTCGTTCACGGGCGTCATCGGTCAAGGCCGTTCGGGCTGGATGAAGCTCTACAAC
>JANNUY010000782.1:0-5994 GCA_031414155.1 Acidobacteriota bacterium | reverse complement strand
CGGTGCTGCGCTTGTGACCAGCGTGACTGATCGTGCCACGTTGGCTGCCCCTTTAGTGACGACACCGGGTGCGCCGGTGCGTTCGTTCAAACTGAACTACGCGCCGCATTTCGGCATGTTCAAACACCACACCGGCCCTGACCGGGTAGCGCAATTGCAATTCTTTCGTGAACAAGGTTTCACTGCGCTCGAATGCAACGAATTGCCCACGTTCTCTGTCGCCGATCAGGAACTGGTGGGCAAAACACTCGCTGATCTAAAGATGACCATGGGCGTATTTGTCGCCAACAAAGATTTCGAGAATCCGACCTTTGCCGTTACCACGTGGCAAAAAGACAAACGCGAACCCATTCTAAAAGAGATGCGCGAAGCCGTGGAAATCGCCAAGCGGGTCAATGCCAAGTGGTGTACGGTCGTGCCGGGCTGCCACGATGAAAGGCTGGATTGGGATTACCAGACCGCTAGCGTCGTAGATATGTTTCGCCGTTGCGCTGAGATTTGCGAGAAAGCTGGACTCGTGATGGTGATGGAACCGCTCAATACGCGCGTCAATCATCCGAAACTTTTCCTGACTAAGATTTCACAGGCTTACGCGATTTGCCGCGCCTGCAACAGTCCTTCGGTGAAAATCCTTTACGATATGTATCACCAGCAAATTACCGAAGGGAACATCATCCCGAACATTGATCTCGCTTATGACGAAGTCGCTTACTTCCAGGCTGGTGACAACCCCGGACGCAAGGAACCGACGACGGGCGAGATGAATTACAAAAACATCTTCAAACACATTCACAGCAAAGGCTTCAAAGGTGTGCTGGGCATGGAACACGGCGTCATGAATGCCGCGACCAAAGAAGGCGAAATGGCGTGCATCAATGCTTATGTCGCCTGCGATAGCTTTTAATCAAGCCTATGCCGCGTGCTGTGAGTTACGGTACGCGGCATTTTAGTTGAAGGAATTACACACAATGCATTCACGAAGTACCGCGCGTTACGTTGTTAGCATTAGCGCGTTTGTTTTTATCTTCACCCTCATCACGCAAGCCATTTCGCAACAACCGCGCAAAGGCAAGCCCGTAAAACGTCGTGTGACGACCAAGGTAAAAGCGAAACCTAAGACCGCTTATCCGGCGAGTTATCAAACGGCGCTTGATGCAATTTCAGAAGATTCGCTGAAAGGCCATTTGTCATTCATCGCTTCTGACTTGCTGGAAGGACGCGACACGCCATCGCGCGGACTTGAAATCGCGGCGGAATACATCGCAGCGCAGTTCCGGCGCGCAGGCATCGAACCCGCAGGCGACCCGGCAGATAGTAAAGATGCGGCGGGGCAAAAAACCTATTTCCAAATCGCCGACGTGCCAATGTCTCAATTGAGCAGGAATAGACCGACAACTACGCCGGACGAAATCGTGAAGCTGAAAAACGTGATAGCGATTCTGCCCGGCTCTGATCCGGTGCTGAAAGATACTTATGTGCTAGTCACAGCGCATTACGATCACATCGGAATGCGTACGAGCGGTGCCAATGGCAGTGATGGAGACCTCATCAGCAACGGCGCGAACGATGACGGCAGCGGTACGGTCTCGGTTATCGAATTGGCTACAGCTTTATCCAAGCTGAAAGTACGCCCCAAACGCAGCATCATTTTCATGACCGTCTTCGGCGAAGAGAAAGGCATGGTCGGTTCGCGTTATTACGGCAAGCATCCGCTCTTCCCGATAGCCAAGACTATCGCCGACGTGAACCTCGAACACGTAGGCCGCACCGACGATCAAGATGGCGACACGACGAATACGGCCACGCTGACCGGGTTCGATTACACCGACGTAGGCCCCATCTTCCAAAAGGCGGGCGCACTCACCGGCATCAAGGTTTATAAACACGAAAAGAACAGCGACGCCTTTTTCGGACGCAGCGACAATCAAGCGTTGGCCGATCAAGGCGTACCCGCGCATACATTGTGCGTCGCCTTCATTTTCCCTGATTACCATCGCGTCGGCGACCATTGGGACAAGGTGAATTATCCGAACCTCGCCAAAACCAATCGGATGATTGCGCTCGCCTTGTTGATGATCGCGGACAATCCCAATGCGCCAAAGTGGAATGAAGCCAATCCAAAGACCGCGAAATATGTTTCGGCGTGGAAAGCGCAAACGACTAACGCCAAGTAACCATCTCGTAAGTTCGTCTGGTTTGAACTGCCTACAACGCTGGCTGTCGCATGGTAATGCGACAGCCAGCGTTGCTTCTTTTGCGGCTTTGCTCATTTGCCAATGTGCGTTAAGTTCGTCAGCCAATTCGTCTAAATTCAACTAACTCTTCTCATTTGATTTGACCAAAGACAGCTAGCAAAAGTATAGGAGGCTTTATGGAACAGTATCGGCTGCGTGAAGCGGCGGGTTTGTTAGGCATCAGTTACCAAACGCTCAAGCTCTGGATTTATCAGGAAAAGATTGTCTCGAGCAAAACGCCCGGTGGACATCATCGCATTCCACGCAGCGAGATCGAGCGCCTTTCTGGTGAACGCCAACTTGCGGCCTTGAAGCCGAAAGCGTTGACCGCACTGGGCGAAATCAGCGGACGCAATAAGCTGCTTGGCATCATCACCAACGTGAGATATTCCGGGTTGCTGGCGCAAGTGACAATTGATGTTTGCGGACAATTCGTCACGTCCATTATCACCAGCGATGCGTGCAAAGAATTGCAGTTGAAAAAGGGCGCAGCGGCTTACGCGCTGATTAAGGCAACCGAAGTCATGCTGATTCGCGCCTGATGTTTATTCACAATTCAAACTCCGAGTCACCGCGCCTTCCGGCCACCGGATGCCGTGCGCCGATGGACGAGTGACCGACAGGGTGCAGCGGGAAACGGCTGCGCCTCCCTTATTTGGAAAGGAGCGTTATGCAATCACGGCGAGCTTGCGGAAGCTTTATCTTCATTCTGCTTACTATTTGTTGGGCGGGCTTATTCGCCACAACTTTCGCTCAAACCGGGCAAGCTGAACTGACTGGCGAAGTGCGTGACGCCGGTGGCGCACTTATCGCTCAAGCCACGGTTATCGTCACGCAAACCGAGACCGGTGAAAGCACGACAATTATCACGGGGAAAACTGGCACGGAGAAAACTGGATTTTATCTGCTGACCAACTTGCGCCCCGGTGTTTATACAGTGGTTGTCAGCGCGTCTGATTTTCGCCGCACTGTGCGCGCAGGCATCAGGCTTACCACGGGCGAACGCATCAGGCTGGATGTCACGCTCACCATCGGCAAGGTCGAAGAGGAAATCAAAATCAACGCTGATGCTTCGTTGCTGCGCACCGAAAGCAGCAGCCTTGGTCAAGTCATCCAGAACCGCCGCATCGTGGATTTGCCGCTAAATGGGCGCAACTTCTTTTCGCTGATCACGCTTGCGCCGGGTGTCGCTGCGCCGCCGCCCACGACTGCCGGGCCTTCGCTGCCGCGACTGAACGGGGGGCGTCCGCGCGTGAACGAATTCCTTTACGATGGCATTGCGGCGCTACAACCTGAACCGGGGCAGGTCGCGTTCTTTCCTATCATTGACGCGATTCAGGAATTCAAGCTCGAAACCAACACGCAAGCCGCAGAATTCGGACGCTTCAACGGCGGAGTGATTAACCTGACCACCAAATCAGGCACGAACGATTTGCACGGAACGGTGTTTGAATTTCTGCGCAACGAAGCCCTGAACGCCCGCAACCTGTTTGCGCCCGCAACGGCGGCGAATCCGAACAAACCCGTTTTCCGCCGCAATCAATATGGCTTTGCCGTTGGCGGGCCAGTCTTCAAAGAGCGCACGTTTTTCTTCGGCGACTTTCAAGGCACGCGCCAATTGATCGGGCGCGTGCAAACGTCCAACGTGCCGACGCTGGCGCAACGCACTGGCGATTTCTCCACGAGCCTTGGCGCGCCGCTGTTTTTGCAAACGACGGCGACGAGCGCGAGCGCGACCACGACCAACACCGGCACGCCGATCAATGTCATTGATACGAACGGCAACACCATGCAAGCGCGCATCGGGCAAATCTTTCGCGTCACTCAGAATGGGGAACGCCGCGCGTATGCGGGCAACGTAATTCCGCTGAATGATTTCGATGCCGTCGCGCGCAAGCTGCTTGAACGCTATCCGCTGCCGACTTCAACCGGCGCGGCGAACAATTACCGTCGCGTCGCCAATGAGCGCACCAACCAGGATCAATTCGATGTGCGGCTCAATCAGCACTTTTCTGACCGCCAGCAAATTTTTGGGCGCTTCTCGTTTCTCAATGAAGACGCCACGCCCGTCACGCCGCTGCCCGACGGAAGTGGCACCCTGACGCAAGGCGTACTGGGCATGCAGAAAAGTCGCGGCTATCAAGCGGTCGGCAATTATCAGCGCGTCTTTGCTGCGAACTTGCTAAATGAATTGCGCGCTGGTTACACGCGCCGTTCCGTTGACCGTCGCGGCTTGCTGCTCGATGCGCCGCCATTGCAAAGCCTGGGTTTGCCGGGCTTGCCGCAAAACGGCGCGTTTCAAAATCAACTGCCGGTGTTCACCATCGCGGGCTTGCAACAACTCGGCCCTTCAACCAATACCAACTCTTTGTTCAACACGGACGTGACGCAAATTTTCGACGCGCTCGGCTGGCAGCGCGGACGGCATTCGTTCAAGTTCGGCGGAGACTTCCGCGTCGAACGATTGAACGTCTTACAACCGCCTTCGCCGACGGGGTTGTTCAATTTCACCGCGCCGTTTTCCAACTCGCGCGGCACGACGAATACGGTCGGCGTGCAACCTGGCAACGCGACAACCAGCAGCTTGCTGGCCGGGCAAACCGGCAACGCGCTCGCCAGCTTTTTACTCGGCCAAGTCGGCAACTTCTCGGTTGATTTGCAGCAGCGGACGATTCGCCCGCGCGCGCGCATTTGGGAATTTTTCGCGCAAGACGATTTCAAAGTGAATTCGCGGCTGACGATCAATGCGGGGCTGCGTTATACGCTCAACTTCCCTTCGACCGAAACTGAAAACCAGGGCGCGGTGTTCAATCTGCAAACGCAGCAACTCGAATACTTGGGCAAGAATGGTTTTCCTGAAACGGCGCGCGAACTGCACAAACTCAACTTTGGGCCACGGCTGGGTTTGGCCTATCGCTTTACCGATAAAACAGTGTTGCGTTCGGGCTACGGTTTGGTTTGGCAGGAACAGGCGGGCATCACGACGCCGTTCACGATTCCGCAATTTCCCTTCATTCAAACCGTCACGCAACGTTCGCTTGATGGCATCACGCCCGCGTTCGTGTTGGCTGTCGGCCCGAATGTGCAACCGCTGGCGCTCAATCCTGACGCGGGTTTAGGTCAAGGCGTCTTCTCAGTAGACCGCGATTTAGGAAGCGGTTATGTGCAGCAATGGAATCTGGCGATTCAGCGCGAACTGACGCCCAACCTCGTCGCCGAAGTAGCTTACGCCGGATCGAAAATTACCCATGTCGGCATTCCCGATACGAACATCAACCAACTCACGGTCGAACAACTCGCGCAAGGTAACGCGCTCTTGCAACAAGTGACGAATCCTTACTTCGGACAGATTCCGCGCGCGTCTTCGATTGGCGATCCAACCATTCCGCGCGCGCAATTGCTCCGACCCTTTCCGCGCTTCACCATGGTCAGCCTCTATCGCAACAACGTTGGCAACACGAGCTATCACGCGCTGCAAGCAAAGCTCGAACAACGCTTGTCACGCGGCTTGTCGTATCTGGTGAGCTACACGCGCTCAAAACTGATTGACGACGCCGGGCAGGTGTTTGACCAGACCATCGTGACGGGCCCGGTCGGCAACTTCCCGGTCGCCGACAGTTTCAACCGTGCGCTCGAAAAAGACGTTTCAACCGGCGACATTCCGAATGTCTTCGTCACGAGTTTTACTTATGAATTGCCGCTACGCTTCAAAGGCATTGCTAACCAACTGCTCGGCGGTTGGAGTGTGACAGGGCTTGTG
>JANNUY010000781.1:0-18826 GCA_031414155.1 Acidobacteriota bacterium | reverse complement strand
GCCGACTTGATGAAAGCCACCAACGAGCGCGAATACACAACCGCCATCCGCGAAATTGACGCCACGAAAAAAACGATCAGCACTTACGAAACTGAAATCCTCAAGTTGATGGAAAAGCTCGAACAACTCGAAGCGCAGGTGGCGGAACGTGCTCCACAAATCGAAGCCAGTCGCGCTGAACTCGCGCAACAAGTCGCCGTGCTGCAAACCGCTGTCGTGGCTGACGAAACCAAACTCGGTGCGACCCAGGTCGAACGGCAGCAGCATTTCGATGCGCTGGGCGCGGGGGTGAGAGCCACTTACAACCGCTTGTCGAGAATCCGCAACGGCGTCGTGATTGCCGAAGCGCGCAACTATTCGTGTTCGTCTTGCCGCGTTACGATTCGCCCGCAGGTTTTCAATGACATACGGCGTGCTGAAACGATCATTGAGTGCGAGAACTGCGAACGCATTCTTTACTATCGCGCCGAAGCCGCTACGGCTTAATGACCTTCAACTCAGTCGCTCGTATTCATGCAGGCGGCGCAAATCAATCGAGACGACGCCGTTCTCGTCCGGCTTGTTATAAATGTTGGCGAACTTAGCCTGCCACACGATTTCTTCAGCGCGATAAGATGACCGCGCGTGTACGACTTGCGAAAAGGTCTCATCAATCCCCGTCAGTAAAATCAATATCTCAGCTTGGCGCGCGCGGGCTTCGTCGGCGGTCAATTGCCAGAGCGGACTTTCTTCGTTGATCGGATGAACAATCGTCCAACTCAGGCTGAGAAAGGTAACTTTGGGGCGTTCGAGCACAAGTTGATAAAACTTGCGTGCGGGCTTGCCATCCACTGTTTCAAACTGCGCGTAAATCACGGTGGCTGAGACTTCGATCAATTCGTTGCGGCGTCCGTTGGCGAGGCGAAACATAAGTCCGTGGCCGTCCTGGTACGGCGCGATCAGCGCGTTATCGCTGAATACAATTTTCGCCGTAGGCCGCGAAAAGCGCGCGAATAAAATTCCGGTGGCGAGCGCTACGCATAACAAACCCAGCAGCGATTCGATGGTGACGACAATGTTGGCGAGCCAGCCGACGGGCGATACGTTGCCATAACCAATCGTGCCGAAGGTGTGTACGCTAAAAAAGAAGCCCTGCCAGAAACGGCTGGCGATGCCCGTGTTGACGGCGTCGGTCAGGCCGCCGGGGCAAAGCGTATAAGCCAAGCCGAAACATAAATTGAGCCACACGTAACCTGCGGTGACGAACGCCAGAAAGTGACGCCACGGCATGGTGAGCAGCGCGTGGTAAAGGTTTAGCGACGACCAATAAGGTAAGCCCTGTCGCGCCGTGTTGAAGGTTCCGTCGCGGTTGAGCAGCCGTTGTTTGCTTTCGCGTGACACAATTGCGCCAAAACCCAAATCAGGGTTTTGCGGTTCGTCAGCGGGCGTTTCAGTGTCAGCGTTCAGCAGGTCGTGTGCCAGTCTGCCCGTAGCCCGGCGATTAGGAGGAAGCGTTCCAGTGTTCATAGTGGCGATAGGATAACGCGCCCGCCTGCTCATAAAAAAAGAGGATAACGGGATTTGAATGGGTACGCACGCGCCCTCGCGTGCTGCCTCGGCAGGAAAGGCCGTTATGCTGTAAAGATTTCCTTTCAGCACCGTTGATAAGCTCAACCACGCAGGCACGCGAGGGCGCGTGCTCACCCACTCAAATCAAAAAAGCGGCAGACGTTTTGCACGCCTGCCGCTTGCGATGAAAGAGAATGACTGTCGCCTTATTGCTGGCGCGGGTCTTCTGCCGGATCAGGTTCCGTCACCTGATTTAGCGGATCGTCGCCGGTCTGGCCCGTAGGCGTTCGGCGTTGTTGCAGCACGGGCAATCGGCCGGTGTAAAGTTTCGCGCCGGTGGCTTCACCGCCGAGGCGTGAGAACGTCGCCCACACTTGCAACGGATAAGTGGGACGCGCTGCCGTTTCAGCAAACGCCTTGGCATTGACATAAGCCACCACGCGACCGCTTTCGACCGCGATGCGAATCACGTCACCGACCTTGTAAACCGCATCGCCCACATACTGCCCGCGATAACGGAACTCGACGATGTTCGAGTCGCTCATATTGATTTCGTATTCGAGCGAACTTGGATTGCCCGCCGCGAACGTGCGCGACAAGCCGACTGAACGCCGCACAAAAGGCCCTGACACGGTGAATTCGACATAGCCGGTTCCACCTGACAACACTTCGCGCGAAACCGCGCTGCCGTCATACGTGCCGTCGTCAGCACCGCCGGTTTTGCGCAGCGTTTGTCCAGTGAGTGTGACGTTGACGAGTTGCGTCCATGTCACGTTGGGCGAACTCGCCGTGGCCGCCGCCTGTGTCACCGTGAAGGTTTGGCCTGCGATGGTGATCGTACCCGTACGTTGCGCCGTGGTGTTGGCTCCAACGGTGTAAGTCACCGAACCGTTGCCGTTGCCAGCCGCACCGCTGTTGCCCCTGTTGATAGACAACCACGAAGCGTTGCTGGTCGCCGTCCACGCACAACCACCGGGAGAAGTGACAGCCACCGAACCCGTTGCGCCGCTGGCCGGAGCCGAAGCGCTGGTGGGCGTGATCGCGTAACTGCATCCGCCAGTTAAGCCGCCAAGTTTGGCTTGCGTAACTTCGCCGTTGAGCAAGCTGAACGAGGCCGCCGCCTTCAGCGCAGCTGTCGTCGTCGCATTGCCATAAGCCAGCGTCACACCGTGGCGGCTATAACGCGCGCGTCCGTTTTCGACCGTGATGCGGAACACATCACCCACCGCGTAAGTCGTATCACCGAGGTATTGCCCACGTTCGCGGAACTCGGCAATCGTGCCTTCACTCAAGTTCACGTAAAAATCGAAGGTCGTGAAGTCCTTGTTGTCAGGCGTATCGGTCAAGCCCGTTACGCGCTCGACGTTCGCGCCGCCGACGGTGAATTCGTAATAGCCGTTGTTCGAGAACGATTGCACCGAAACGCCACTGCCGTCGTAACTGCCATCGTTCGCGCCGCCCGTCTTGCGAATCGTGCCGCCCGTCGCGGTCGTGTTGACGAGACTCGTCCAGATGACATCCTGCACGTTGCCGCCAGTGACAGCGCCCGCCTGATTGACAGTAAGTCTAAGTCCGGCAAGCTCAATCGCTCCAGTACGCGCGGTGCCGGTGTTGGGAAGCACTGTGTAACTGACCGTGCTTGTGCCAATGCCGGAGTTATTGCCGTTAATGAAGAACCACGTTTCAAAAGAACCCCCAAGCCACGAGCATCCGGGTTGGGTGTTAATCGTAACGGAACCGGTTGCACCAGCCGCAGAAACATTGGCGCTGGCAGAACTGAGCGAGTAAGTGCAGGTGGGTAAACCCGACCCTTGGGTAACCGAGTATATTTGTCCGGCGATGGTTACTGTTCCTGTACGAGCAGCGCCGGTGTTGGCTGCCACTGCAACATTAACCGCTCCGTTTCCTGTGCCATTGGCAGGTGTGGCGGTGAGCCAAGTGGCATTACTGCGAGTTGTCCAAGCGCAGCCGACAGGTGCAAATACGTTGACGCCTGCGTTTCCGCCGCCAGCTTGCAGAGTTGCGCTGTTCGCACTGAGCGAATAAGCGCAAACGAGAACCGCCGCCGCTTGATTAACGGTGAAGGTGCGTCCGGCAATGGTGATCGTACCGGTGCGAACTGTGCCGGTGTTGGCTGCCACGTTGAAACTCGCTGTGCCGCTGCCGACGAAGGAAGAGCTTCCGCTCACAGTGATCCAGGAAGCGTTGCTAACCACTGTCCAGGGGCAGCCTGCTCCTGTGGTTATGTCTATACCGAGACTCGTTGCGGCGGCAGCCAAATTGACGCTGGTTTGCGTCAGGGTATAAGTGCAAGTCCCGCCGCTGACATTGCCGAGCCGCGCGCCACTAACTTCGCCGTTGAGCAAGCTAAAAGAGGCGAGGGCATTGACTGCGGCGGTCGTGACGGCGTTGCCGACGCGCAGCAGCGCGCCATTCTTGCTGTATTCCGCGTGTCCGTTGACGAGCGTGATGCGGAAAGTGTCGCCTGCTGCATAGGACGTGTCGCCGATGTAATTGCCGCGTTCGCGGAATTCGGCGATGCCGCCTTCGCTCAGATTGACATAAAAGTCGAGCGAAGTGGGCGTCTTGTCATTCGGCGTATCGGTCAGGCCTGCAACGCGCTCAACGTCTGCGCCGGTCGCTTTGAATTCCAGAAAGCCATTATTGGTGATGGTTTGTTGCGAGACGCCGTTGCCGTCGAAGCTGCCGTCGTTGCGTCCGCCGGTTTTGCGAATCGTGTTAGCGGTTGCCGTGGTGTTGACGAGACCCGTCCAGCGTATGTCTTCGTCAACGAAATAAGCGGTAGCGGCGGCTGGTTTACCTGCATACCATTGAAGACTCAACAATGAGAACCAGGCCAGCGTAATGAGGAATGAAACGCGCGTGAGGCGCTGCCGAAATGTGTTCATAACAAATACTCTCCAGAGTCGTGGTGTGATTAATGAGCCGGACTATTTATTGACAGTACGGCATTGGGCGCAAAGGCTGCCTCCGGGGGAGTTGAGAGGCCCATTAGTTAAAGAATCGAAATGGTTTGGTTCTGCGAAACAGCAACCTAGCGGAATTGAAAAATGCTGTCATCGGCTTGAGCGGCTAAGCATGGCGAGCCAAATTCGCTTTTATTTGGCGCTTGGCATCGGGGGGCTGGCTAAGGCAACTGGCCTTTCGTGAAGTAACTTAGAATGGCGTTTCGTGCAAAATTCTGACGGTGCCACCATCTTGTCCAAAAATGCCTGGATTATGAAAGCGTGATATTGCGTGTAGAAAAATACTTAAAGCTATCGTTAGCTATGATCTGAAGTGCAACCACTTTCGCTCCGGCCTTTTCTGCCATCGCGCAAATACCCAACAGAAAAGCGCGATTTTTTCGGCAAAGATGCAGCGTCGGCGTACTGGCTGCTTGAAGTTTACCGCGCCATCAACGTCTCACCCACAAGATGGCAGGTAAGACTGAAAACGTCTTGTAATCAATGACTTATTCGCGTTAAGCTGTGTGCCGTCCGTTACCATCCCCAGCCGTTTGGATTCAGTTTTGGAAGTTTGTGCTGAATTTCATACGGCTATCCATAAACAATTCAATCTGGAAATTTTGGAATAGTGCGTCCGTTCGCCCGGTCGCACGACGATGCCGAGGGCAATGGTGTCGTTGATGATGAAGTGGCACTGTAATGCCGCTAGGATTCAACGGTTTGATTTATCAGGTGAGGGAGTCGAACGATTTAATGAATACTCTGCAAGAGCCGCGTACCACGAGGGCAGGCCTTTTGAATGAGCAGGAAAGCGTCACGTCGTCAGTACATTTGTCAGGCGCATTGTCTGGTAGACGTTTGCGTCAACTGTTGACTTTGTTGGCAGACCTCGGACGGCGCAGCGATGCTGAAGCGATTATCGAAACCATTGCGTCATTGCAGGTGTTGGCCGACAACGGCACTGACGCGCTTTACCTCAAAGACCGCGAAGGGCGTTACTTGTTAGCCAACGAGCCTTTCGCTGCCGCTACGCACCAACTTGTCAACGACCTGCTTGGTCGCGGGAACCACGAACTCTTTAATTATTCAATTGCCGAACGCCTAAATCACGCCGATGCGCAGGTTTTGCAAGGCGAGGTGTTCAGCGGAGAAATTCGGCTGGAAGCAGGAAACGACGCGCGCGTTTTTCAGGTTACCAAAATACCTTTTCGCGTCGGCAGCGCGCAGGTCATCGGCGTGCTGGGCGTGATGCGAGAGAAAACGCCGGAGTCTGACCCACTCACAGGCGAAGACGCCCCCTCAGATAGCGCCCGAATTTTTTCAGAGCAAATCATTCAACACGCCCGCGAAGGCATTGCCGTGTTGGATGACAGCTTGCGCTTTAAGTTGTGGAATCCGTTTATGGAGGAATTCATCGGCATTCTCAAACAGAAGGCGTTGGGCAAGTTGCCGCTCGAAATTTTCCCCACGGCAGGCGAAGTCGGCCTGATGACGCATCTCGAACGCGCTTTGCAAGGTGCGACGATCAATCGCGTTGATCTCAATCTGGATACGGCGAAAGGCGCGCGTTCGGCTTGGGCTTCGTGCAGCTTCAGTCCGCATCGCAACGCGCGCGGCGAAATCATCGGCGTTATTTGCGCGGTATCTGACATCGGCGATTACAAAAAAGGCGAAGCTGCCTTGCGCCGTTCGCAACAGTTCAATCAGCAAATCATCAGCAATTCGAATTACGGCATCGTCGTCTATGACCGCGAGTTACGTTACATGGTCTGGAATCCGGCCATGGAAGAAATGAGCGGCTTACCGCTCGAACACATACAGGGGCGTCGCGCGACCGAAGTGCTGCATGGCGCGCAGGAACAAGGCCTGACCCAAATGTTGCAGCAGGCGTTGAAAGGTGACGCGGTCGAAAGCGTAGACTTTCGCCTCTCGCCGCATAAACCGATTTGGGTGCGTGCGCATTACGGCCCGTTGCGCGACGGCGACGAGAAAATCATCGGCGTCATCGGTTTAGTGACCGATGTCACAGCGCGCCGCCAAGCTGAAGAGGCCTTGCGCGATTCTAAACAGTTTAACGAACAGATTATCAATAGTTCGCACGAAGGCATTGCCGTGTTCGACCGCGAGTTGCGCGTGCTGGTCTGGAATTCAGTGATGGCCGACATCTCAGGAAAGCCGCGCGCTGAAACGCAGGGCAAGACGGCGCTTGATCTTTTCCCCTTTGTGCGCGGCACTGAAGTCGAAGGTTTCTGGCAGGCGGCATTGCAAGGCGAAGTCGTGGCGGGCAAGGACTTTTGCTTTCCGCACGACCACGCGCGCTGGGTCTCGGCGATGTACGGGCCGTTGCGCAATCAGCGCGGACACGTAGTCGGGTTGATTGTATCGGTGCGCGACATCACCGCGCGCCGTCGTGCCGAAGCGGCGTTGCGCGAGTCACGGCAATTCAGCGAACAAGTCATCAACAGCACGCTTGATTCCATCGCGGTGCATGACACCGAGTTGAATTATGTGTTGTGGAATCCGGCGATGGAGCGATTCGCTCGCGTGAATGCCGTTGAGGCCGTCGGGCAGCATCCGCTGAAATTTTTCTCGCATTGGCGCGAAAACGGGCTTTATGAGTGCTTGCAACGCGCCTTGGCAGGAGAGAATTCGCCGCGCGCTGATTATGCTTATTCCGACGGGCGGGGTTGGTATAACGCACAGGCCGCGCCGCTGCGGGATGAAAGCAACGCTATCGTGGGCGTCATCACTGTGATACGTGATGTGACCGACCGCCATCAGATCGAAGACGCGCTGCGCGATTCCAAGCAACTCAACGAACAGATCATTCAGACGGTGAAAGAGGGCATCGTGGTGCATGACCGCGCGCTGCATTACGCCGAGTGGAATCCGTTTATGGAGATGCTTTACGGCCAGCCGCGCGCTGAGATCGTCGGCCAACATCCTTACGAACTATTTCCTGAGTTACAGCAAACGGCTTTCCCCGAAATGATGGAGCGCGTGTTACGAGGCGAGTCGGTTGTGACGCGCGATCTCGACAGGGTAAAGCCGGATGGCTCCACCGCCTGGTTGACGGTGCGTTATGAACCGTTGCGTACGCCGGAAGGAGACATCACCGGCGTGTTGGGTGTGGTCAACGACATCACCGAACGCAAGCGCGCCGAAGATTCGTTGCGCGCCCTGCACGAGTTCAGCGCCCAGATTGTCGAGAACGCCCGTGAAGGTTTCATCGTTTATGACCAGGCCTCGAAGGTCAAAGTGTGGAACCGCTTCATGGAAGAAATCACCGGGCTGAAGCAGGAACAGGTGTTGGGCCAAAATCCGCAGGCGGTGTTTCCTTACCTGCGCACCAGCGAGCATCTCAACCTGATGAGTACGGCCTTGAGTGGCGATTCAGTTACTGGGCAGGATTTCCAGTATGAATCTTCCTCGACGGGCAAGACCTATTGGCTCTCGGCGCGATACGGCCCGCACAAAGGCCCTCAGGGCGACCCTAAAGGGGAGATGAAGGGCGAAATCATCGGCGTCATCATGACCTTGCGTGACGTGACGGCGCGGCGTTTCGCCGAGCAGGCCGTACGCGAAAGTGAAACCCGCTATCGCAACATTCTCGATTCGATTCAGGAAGGCTATTTCGAGTTCAATTTGCAGGGCGATTTATCGCTGTTCAACGATGCGCTGTGTCAGATGTACGGTTGCGATCAGTCTGAAATGTACGGGCAGGCGCATCGCCAATGGATTACGCGTGAGGCTTACCGTCAGGTCGTAAAGGTTTTTAGTTGTGTGCTGGAAACCCGCGAAGCCAGCCCACCTTTCGATTACGAAGTGCTACGGAAGGATGGCGAAAAGCGTACGCTCGAAACGTCAGTTGCGCTCATCACTCAAGACGACGCCAGCCAGAGTTCGATGGGCCAGATTCCGATGGGTTACCGCGGTTTGGTACGCGATGTGACCGAACGCCGCGCCGCCGAAGCGCGCGTGGAGCATCAGGCGCGCTTTGCGGCCTTGCGCGCCGATGTGATCGAAACCGTCACGGCGGAACTCGCGCTGCCAGAGATGTTGCAACGTTGCGCCAACGCTGTCGCGCAACATTTGAAAGCGGATTTCGCCAGCCTGTGGCTCGTCAATGGCGGCGACAATGACGGCGACAATGACGACGAGGTGCTACTCGAACTGTGCGCGCAGGCCGGAGCCGTTTTGCCTCCCGCACATTTGTCCAATCCGATTCGTTCGGGTGACGGACGCATTGGGCGGATTGCCGCAACGCGCACGGCTGAGATTTCGCCTTTGCCTGAGCCGTCTTCGTCCGAATTGGCGTCTGAGTCGGCTGATGAAACAGACGCATTGAGCGGCATGGCGTTTGCGGGTTGCCCATTGGTGACCAATACCGTTACGCACGGCGTGCTGGCTTTCTGGTCAGCGGAACCCTTGCTGTCAGAGACGCAGGATTCGTTGCGCACCATTGCGACACTGATTGCTCAGGGCATCGAGCGCCGCCATATCCAGCAATCGTTGCAAACCAGTGAAGACCGTTTTCGCGCCCTCATCGAACACAGTTACGACGGCATCATTCTTATCAATGCCGAGGGAGTGGCGACATATGTGAGTCCGGCGCAGCAAAGCATTCTGGGGTATGCGGCAGAGGCTTTATTAGGGCAGCCGTTAGAATCTTACATTCATCCTGAGAGCCGTAAGAATATGCGGCGTACTATGGTAGCGCTGGAGCGGGGGCAAAGTGCCCGGCTGGAATATCAGACGCGTAATGCTCAAGGCGATTATTGTTGGCTTGAGGGTACGATCACGAATTTGTTGCATGAATCAGCCGTGCAAGCCTATGTAGTGAACTTCCACGACATCACTGCGGCCAAACAGGCCGAAGCTGAACGCGCGCGCGTCGAGGTTTCTTTGCGCGCGAGCGAGGCGCAGATGCGTTCGATCTGGACGCACGTACTCGATGCGATGTTGCTGCTAGACGACGACGGCACTTATACCGACGCCAATCCGGCGGCCTGTCGGCTTTTCGGGCTGCGGCAGGATGAGTTGGTCGGCCAACATTTCACGATGTTCTCAGACCCCGAACACCGCGACGCCGCGATGCAGGCGTGGCGGCACTTGCTGGAAACAGGCCGCGACGCGGGCAGCTTCCAGATGCCTTTGCCCGGACGCGGCACGCGCTGGATTGAATACACTTCGATGACGAACGTCCTGCCCGGACGCCATCTGATTGTTTACCGTGACATTACCGACCGGCGCGATGCCGAATCCGCTGTGCGCGCGAGTGAAGCGCGCTTCCGGGCGTTGACCGAAAGCGCGTGGGATGGCATCGCCATGCGGGATCGTGATGGGCGCGTACTCTATGTCAGCCCGTCTTATACGAACATTCTTGGTTACACTTCAGCAGAAGTTTTATTTACCAACCAGGCCACGCGGCTACACCCGGATGAAGTCGAATTGATGGCGCAAGTCCACCAAGAGGTGTTAACGCAACCCGGCAAGCAAGTCATCGTAAAGCATCGCACGCGGCATAAAGACGGCACTTGGCGCTTGCTTGAAACAGCGGCAACGAACCTGCTGGATGACGAAAACATTAATGCCATTGTTTACAATTTCCGCGACATCACCGAACGCGACAAAGCCGAACAATCGCTGCGCGCCAGCGAACAACGCTTCCGCGCGTTGGTCGAGAAAAGTTTCGATGGCGTCATTTTGCAGCATCCGATAGCGGGCTTTGTTTATGTAAGCCCTGCGATGACGCGCATTTTGGGATATTCATCGCAGGAACTGAAAGGCCGCAAGTTTGAGGATTTCATGCACCCTGATCAACTCGATGAAGTGGAGGCGATGCGCACGCAGGTGGCAAATAATCCTGGTCAGACGCAAATGTTCGAGGTGCAATTGCGCCATCAAGACGGTTCGTGGCGCTGGCTCGAACTGGCGGCGACGAACATGATCGAAGACCCTGTCATCGGCGCCATTGTCGTCAACTTTCACGATGTCACCGAGCGCAAACAGACCGAAGATGCGCTGCGGCAACGAGAAGCCACCTTCCGCGCGATCTGGGATCACGCGATGGATGCGATGTTGGTCGTCAACGATGCGATGGAATACGTTGACGCCAATCCGGCGGCTTGCGAGCTTTACGGCGTCACGCGCGAAGACATCCTGCATCGCACGATGGCCGATTTTATGCCGCCCGAAAAACGCGGATCGGCTGAACTGTCGCTAAAAAAACTGGTGGCGCGCGGCGAACGCAAAGGGCAATTTCAGATGCTGCGGCCCGATCACACGATCCGCGAAATCGAATACAGCGCGCGCGCGAATTTCATGCAGGGCTTCCACCTTTCGGTGATGCGCGACGTGACCGAACGCTCGCGTGCCGAGGAACAGTTGCGCGCTTCAGAAGACCGTTATCGTTCGGTCGTCGCGGCGCTCGACGAAGGCATTTTGATGATCGGTTCAGGTGGCGAATTGCTGGCCTGCAATCAAAGCACTGAGCGCATTCTGGGCATGTCGCGCGACCAGATGTTGGAACGCGGCATGATTGACCCCGTGTGGCGCTCGATTCACGAAGACGGCACGCCCTTTGGTGTCGAAGATTCCCCGGCCTTTCACACCTTGCGCACCGGCGAGCCTTGTCGTGGCGTCGTGTGGGGGCTGATGCGACCAGGCGAAGAGTCGGTATGGATTTCAGTCAACTCTCATCCGATCTATCAGGCCGATGCGCCGCTGCCTTACGCCGTGGTGCTTTCGATGAACGACATCACCGAACGCAAACGGGCCGAAGCCGCGCGCGACGAATCAGAAAAACGCTTTGCGGCAATTTTCAACGCTAGCCCATTGCCGATTTGCCTGAACGACACCGAGACCAGTCAGCAACTTGAAATGAATCCGGCCTGGACGGAGTTGTTCGGTTATGTTCCCGCAGAAGCCGTGGGGCGAACAGGTTTGGAGCTTGGCTTGTGGGAGCGCCCATCAGACCGTGCCGACTTCCTGATGCGCTTGCGGCACGAGGGCGTCGTGCGCAATTTCGAGATGCTGGCGCGTACGCAAAAAGGCGAGTTGCGCCATCTGTTGAATTCGTCTGAGACGATGGAACTCAATGGCAAGAGTTACTTCCTCACCGTCAGCCAGGACATCACCGAGCGCAAACAAGCCGAAGAGCGATTTGCCAAAGCCTTCGACGCAAATCCGAATCCGATGCTGATTATGGAATTCCATTCGCGCTGCGTAGTGCAGGCCAATGACGCCTGGCAGAAATTCATCGGGTTCAGTTCCGCTGAGATCGTCGAGCTGTCGCGCCGGGGCGAAGGGCCTTGGGTCAACCCGGAGCAGCGCCAGCAGTTTCTCGAACAAGTCACCATGCGCGGCAACGTGCGTGATTTTGAAGGAGAATTTTTCACGGCTGACCGACGGGCGCGCACGGTGTTGCTGTCAGCAGAAGTTATCGAATTGAGCGGGCAGCCGCATTTGATTGTCTCGTGCAACGACATCACTGAACGCAAGCAGGCCGAAGAAGCCTTGCGCGTTTCTGAAGAGCGTTTCTCTAAGGCATTCAATGCCTGCCCTGATCCGATGGCGATCACCACGATTGCTGAAGGCCGGTACGAGATGGTGAACGACGCCTGGCTGCAAAACCACGGACTCAAAACCGAGGACGTCATCGGTCGCAATTCACTGGAACTAGAATTGTGGGAAGACCCCGAATCGCGGCGGCGCTTTTACGAACAAATCGTGCTTCAGGGTTCGGTGCGTGATTTCGAGACGCGGCTGCGCAACGCGCAAGGCGGTTTGGAGGACGTGCTGACTTCGTCGGATATGGTGATGTTGGGGGGCGAGTGGTACGTGCTGTCGGTGACGCGCAACATCACCGAACGCAAGCGTGCCGAAGAGGCGCTCAAAGTGTCAGAGCATCGTTTTGCTACGACGTTCAACGCTTGCCCCGAACCGATGATGTTACATCGGTTGGCGGATGGCTGTTTCGTGACGATGAATGCCGTGGCCTTGCGGGTGCTCGGCCTGAGCGAGAAAGACGTAGTCGGTCGCACAGCGGAAGACATCAACCTTTGGGTAGACGACCAACAACGCCAAGCCCTCGAACAGCAATTGCAAGCGCAAGGCGAAGTGCGCGATTTCGAGTGCCGCTTTGCGCTCAAGGGCGGACGCCTCGGCGATTTCCTGGTGTCGGCAGAAATTCTCGAAGTGGACGGCGCGCCGCATGTGTTGCTGGTGTCGCGCGACATCACCGAACGCAAACGCGCTGAAGCCGCGTTGCGCGCGACCGAAGATCGTTTGGCGCAGACCTTCAATGCCTGTCCCGAACCGATGTTGCTCACGCGCGAGGAAGACGGCGTCATCGTGGCGATAAATGACGCGACGTTGAGCATTTACGACCAGGAGCGTGAGCATTTCATTGGTAAGTCGGTTAAACAATTCAGCCTCTGGGCGGTCCCCGAACAGCAACGCGCCTTTAATCAAGCCTTGAAAGCCACTGGCGTCGTGAAAGACATGGATGCCGCAATGCATACCAAGGACGGGCAGTTTGCGCAGTTCCTGCTCTCGGCGGAACGCATGTCCATCAATGGGGTAACGCATATTCTTTGCATCGGGCGCGACATCACCGAACGCAAACAGGCGGAAGCCGCCTTGCGCGCTTCGGAAGAGAAGTTCTCGAAAGCTTTCACTGCCAGCCCGCATCCGATGGCGATGGCGAGTCTTCCGGGCGGCCAATTGCTGATGGTCAACGAAGCCTGGAGCCAATTGCATGGTTACAGCGCCGCCGAGGCTTTGTCGCAGAATTCCGCCGATTTGCAATTGTGGATCAACGCCGAATTACGCGCGGCTTTCTATCGGCAAGTGACAGAAACCGGCAGTGCGCGTAACTTTGAATGCGAAATGCGCCACCGCGACGGCAGCGTGCGTCAGTTGCTGCTTTCGGGCGAACGGATTCAACTCGGCACCGAAGATTTCATGCTTTCGATTGCGTTGGATTTGACCGAAGCGCGTAAGACGGAAGCCGCCCTGCGCGCTTCTGAAGACCGCTTTGAACAAGCCTTCCGCTTGAGTCCTTCTCCGCTGGTGATCAACGGGATGGACGGACGGATCGTCTTTGTCAACGAAGCCGTGACCAAAGCGACTGGTTATGAAGCGGGCGAACTCATCGGGAAAACCGCGCTCGAAGCCGGGCTGTGGGCTGAGATTGAGCAGCGGAAAGCCATGTTGCGCGAATTCAAGACTACCGGCAAAGTGCGCAATCGTGAGATGGCTTTCCTCACCCGCGATGGTCAGTTGGTGACCGTGCTCTATTCATCCGAACAAGTTGAATTCAACGGTGCGCCGCACGTACTCAGTTCGTTGGTGGACATCACCGAAATGAAACGCATCGAAAGCGCGTTTCGAGCTTCGCAGGAACGTTTCGCCACGGCTTTTCAAGCCAGTCCGCAAGCGATGCTGATTTGTCAGGCGGGCGGCGGTGCGATTGTGAGTGCCAACCCCAGCGTGCTGAAACTCGTAGGCCGCCCTGAACACGAGATCGTGGGCCGCAAGGCGAGCGAACTGGCGTGGTGGGAACATCTCGATTTTCAGCAGGAACTCGAGGCGCGGTTGCAAGCCGAGACGGTGATTCGCTTATGGCGCACTACGTTGCGCCACGCCGACGGTTCGTTGCGCACGGTGGATGTGTCAGTTGATCCGATTCAACTCGATGACACCACGCACTTGCTTTTCAACCTAACCGACGTTACCGAACGCGAACAGTCCGAACTGGCCTTGCGCGCTTCAGAAGAGCGTTTCTCGAAAGCCTTTCACGCCAGCCCGCAGGCGCTGTTGATCGTACGCAGCGATAACAGCCAGATCGTCACGACCAACCGCAGTTTCTGTTTGATGATGGGTTACGACGAAGAAAGCCTGTTGGGCAGTTCGCTCAAGAGCCTGCAATGGTGGGTCAAGCCGCATCAGGAAAATACCTTTAAGCAGTTACTCAAACATAACGGTCATTTGCGTGATTGGACGACCGAGTTGCGTCGCCGCGACGGATCAGAGCGGGTCGTGCAAATTTCGGTCGAACCGGTCGTCCTTAACGGCACCGCGCATTTGCTTTATCTGTTTATGGACATCACTGAACAGAGGCAGAACGAAGAAGCCTTGCGCGCGTCGGAAGAACGTTTCTCGACCGCGTTTCAATCCAATCCGCAACCGATGGGCATTTGGCGCACGTCCGATCAGAAGTTCGTTTTAGTGAACCAGGCTTTCGTCAGAATGCTGGGTCGGTTGGAAAGTGAAATCATCGGCATGTCGGTCAGCGAAATCGCCTGGTGGGCGAACGACAGCATGCGCGCTGATTTTCTGCGGCGGCTCGAAACACAGCGCAAGGTGCAGGATTACGAAGCGCGCTGGGAAGTGAGTCAGGACGAGACGCGCACCTGCCTGTTGTCAGCCGAAAACATTCGTCTCGACCAACAGCCGCATGTGCTGGTCGTGGCGCTCGACATCACCGAACGGCAACGCGCCGAAGCGGCGTTACGCGCTTCGGAAGAGCGTTTCTCGAAAGCCTTCAATGCGAGCCCGCAACCGATGGTGCTAGCTAATTGGCCGGGCGGCGAATTGGTCAGTATTAACCAGAGCCTTTCTACTGCGAGCGGTTACGCGCGCGAAGAACTCATCGGGAAACGTCTCATAGACATGAATGCCTGGCTCTCGCCCACTGACCGCACACGCTTTTTGCAGGTCGCCGCCACCGGGCAGTTCCGCGACGTGGAAGCCCGGTTTCGCATCAAGTCTGGCGAGATCGCCACTTTCCTGCTTTCGGGCGAATCGGTCACGTTGGGCGATAAGCCGAACTTGTTGGTGACGGCCACTGACATCACTGCCCGCAAACGCGCTGAATCAATTATCGCGGGACAAGTCAATACGCTGGAATTGATGGCTTCAGGAGCCCAATTGCCAGCGGTACTCGACACCGTCGCGCGCTTTGTGGACGAGCAGCAGATAGGCGCGCGCACCGCCGTGTTTCTGCTTGACAGAGGCAGTATGCAATTACGTGAATGCTATGCGCCGAGCTTGCCTGTTTCATTTCGCCAGCGGTTGAGCGGCGCGTTGCTCAGCCCCGATTCGGGACTGATTGGCGCTACGATTGATGCGGCACAACTAACGGTGTTTTCCGACTGGCAGGAACATCCGAGTTGGGAACGGCTCGGTGAGATGCTGGGGGCAGAAGGCATTCGCGGAGGCTGGGCGGTGCCGATCTTCGATACGCAACGCCGCGTATTGGGAGCGGTCGCGTTGTTTTACCGCGAGCCGCATCGGCCTGCGGAACCCGAATGTAAGTTGGGTGACATCGCGGCGCAACTCGTATGTATTGCACTCGAACGTCAGGAAGCGGAAAAAGCCCTGCGCGAATCGGAAGGCCGCTATCGCCAATTGTTCGAACGCAATCTGGCGGGTGTTTATCGCGAAACCGAAGAGGGCAAATATCTCGAATGCAATGACTCTTTCGCGGCCATTCTGGGCGTGACGAGCGCCGAAGAGTTGACGCGCCTGAACGCCAGGGCTTTTTACTTTGAAGACGCCGACCGGGAGCGTTACCTCAGGCTATTGCGCAAGCAGGGCAGTTTGACGAATTACGAAATGCGGCTGCGGCGGCAGGACGAAAGCGAAGTATGGGCGTTGTGCAACGTTACGTTCGCCCAACGCGAAGGCGAGCCGGGCGTGTTTGAAGGCGTAGCGCTCGACATCACCAAACGCAAACTGGCCGAGGCCAAACTCAGCGAACAGCGCGAACAATTGCGTGCGCTGACGGCCAAGATCAGCGCGATCCGCGAAGAAGAGCGCACGGTGATTTCGCGTGAAATCCACGATTCGCTGGGGCAGTTGCTGACGGGGCTGAAACTCGACATTTCGTGGTTGAGCAAACGCATCAATCAGCAAGTCGAAGGCGAGACGCGCAAATTGCTGATTAAGAAAACCGATGGCATCTCTGAATTGCTGGATCAAACCATCGGCACAGTGCGCGAACTGGCGACGCAATTGCGGCCCGGCGTACTCGATACGCTGGGGCTTTCTGCCGCCATCGAATGGCAAATCGAAGACCTGAAGGCCCGTTCTGGCTTGGAAGTCGAACTGTGGCTTTGCCCCGAACCCAAAAATTTGCCGCAGGAAAAAGTCACCGTCATTTTCCGCATCTTGCAGGAAATTCTGACCAACATCATTCGTCACGCCGAAGCGACGCGGATCGTGATTCATCTGATGCCTAACAAAGATGCTTTGCTGCTGACCGTCATTGATAACGGACGCGGCATCACTGCGGCAGAATTGCAGCATCCGAAATCGCTTGGACTGCTGGGCATGCGCGAACGCGCTCACAGCGTCGGCGGTGAAGTGAAACTGGAAGGCGCTGCCGGGCGAGGCACCACGGTCACGGTGCGCATTCCGTTAGGGCCGGTGCCGACCTCAGACTTGATGAATATCTCTGGCATGCTCTCGCAGCGTTAAGGCGGCCGAGAGGCTATTGGGCAACATCCACGAGCCGGGTCTTGCTGAGGCGGCAGGCGCTGGCTACTATGAACGAGCGGCGACAATAGCTCGTAAAGTTCCGTTACGCACACACCACCACCACGAAGTATTTCAGCTAGAGGAAAGAGGACTAAGGGAAAATGTATAAGGTGTTGATTGTGGATGACCACGCTGTTGTGCGTCGTGGTTTGCAGCAAATTATTGCAGAAGAGTCTGACCATTGGGAATCTGGCGAAGCGGGGAACGCCACTCAGGCGATGCATCTAATCCGCCAAAAAACGTGGGATGCCATCGTGCTGGATTTGACCATGCCCGATAAAAACGGACTGGAATTGCTGTCCGACATCAAACGCGATTTTCCGGCACTGCCTTGTCTGATGTTGAGCATGCATCCTGAAGATCAGTTCGCTTTGCGGGCGCTCAAGCTCGGCGCGTCAGGCTATCTCACCAAAGAAACTGCGCCCGACGAATTGCTCATTGCGTTGCGCAAGGTGGTAGAGGGAGGGCGATATGTAAGCCAGACGCTGGCAGAAAAACTAGCCTTTCCCGAAAATCACGAACGACCGCGTCCTGAATTGCTTTCCGAGCGCGAGTTGCAAGTGCTCAAGCGTATCGCCCTCGGCAAAACCGTCAGTGAAATCGCCGACAAACTCGAGCTTAGCGTCAAAACCGTCAGCACCTATCGTGCGCGCATTCTGAGCAAAATGCGTTTGCGCAATAACGCTGAACTGACACATTACGCCATTCAAAACGGCATCGTCCCGCCGATGGGCACGGGCGGTATTGCGCCCGACAGCGAATGACCCTTTGGCGTGTTGCGTCAAAGCCGCAGCACGCCAAAGGCACTGTGACCGCCCAATAGATTATTTTTTCGCGCTGCCCCAGGGTTGTGGTAAGTTGCCCGCGCATTCCTAACTGCCCATATCGAATTTCCCCATTAAGCCTTCCCCCGAAGTCATCAAGTTCCCCTCGTTTCCCGCTCTCTACAATTATTGATCCACTGATCTCAAAGGAGCTTCGCATGTCGAATCACTTGAATTGCGCTTGCCGTCTGGTTGTTTTGTGTTTCTGCCTGAGTGCCGCATTCACCGTCGCGCGGGCCGGTGACATCGTTTATCTGAACTTTGACGAAACGGCTACGTTTCCCCTGAGTCCGGGCAGCTTGTTGATCAAGGCTACGTCGCTGGACGTGCCTGCCGGAGCTTCGCTCAAGGTTCACTTGTTGCGCGGCGAACAACTCGTGGCGACGAGCAAGCTGGATTTCAGCCGCGCCTTGCAATTCAATAACCCTGGCGATGCGCTGCAAGTCGCGGCGTTTTATCCAGGCGAAGTGGGCGAGTCGCAACTATTGCCTAACGTCACGCTCAGCCCCGGCAACGTTGATTTAGATGCCGTAGCCGCGGCGCCGCAGCAATACCGGTTGTTGTGGGAACTTTCTGCCGGCCTCATCGGACGGTCGAACGTCGCGTTATTAACTCCCACCGTTACCTTTGTCGGACTCAAGGTTATGGCTTTCGGCGCAGGCGCTTCGATCAACGATCAACGGCCCGGTTCGGTGTTGTTGTTTCATCGTTACAGTTCCAACGCCAGCAACGCGCAACGCGAAGACACGCAAATTACGCTGACCAACACGCACCCGGCGACCAATGCTTACGTGCGTATGTTTCTCGTGGCGGGTTCGACCTGTCAGGTGAATGAATTGCAAATATGTCTGGCTCCGCAACAGACCACGAATTTTTTGATGAGCGATCTTGATCCGGGTACGCGCGGTTATCTGGTGGCGATTGCGACAGACGCGACCG
>JANNUY010000780.1:0-13261 GCA_031414155.1 Acidobacteriota bacterium | reverse complement strand
CCGTCGGTTTCGCGGTTGCCGAGGGCGGCGTCGGCTTCGTCAATCAGCACGACGATGGGAGCAAGCGTTTGCAACAGGTTGAGAATCTTTTCGAGATTGGCTTCGGTCGAGCCTACCCATTTGTCGCGGAAGTTTTTGAATTCGACCACGTTCAAGCCGCAATCTTTGGCAAAGCATTCGGCGAGAAACGTCTTGCCCGTACCCACGGGGCCGCACATAAGTATGCCCATCGGTGAATCTTCGGTGTTGCCGGACTTGATGGTTTGCGCGATGTCGCGCAGATAACTTTTCGCGCCGTCAAGCCCGCCTACGTTTTCCAGGCCGTAACGCGGCGTGACGAATTCGATGAGTCCTGCGCATTCGGCTTCGATGATTTCTTTTTTCTTGAGCCGTACGTCTTCGTAAGTCAGCCCGTCTTCTGATTCGCGTGCGGCGCACAGCAGCGCGCGCAAGTGTACGAGGTTGATGCCGCTCGTTAGTGCTGCGAGTTGTTCGGGTTTCATCTCGACCTTTTGAATGGGGAAGGTCTTGAGGAAGTCCTGCAAATAAGCCAGTCGCTGCGCTTCGTCGGGATAGGGAATCTTGACCGACGCGAGCCGCGAATTTTCGCGGATGCGCGCGTGTACGTCTGACAACGACTCGGCAATCATCAGCACCAAGTTGTCGGTGTCCATCAGCCGCGCGCTGGTCATCCAGCGTTGCAGCGTGACGAGCGTCGTGCGGTCTTCGCCGGAGAGATAACTGATTTCGCCCGCCGGGAAAATCGTTTCGAGAAAATTCAAAATCACGGCGACGCGGTCGCCGTGATACAGAAAGCGTTCGATCATCGGCAACGCTTTGGCGGGGTCGCGCGGCAACTGGCTGGCGTTCTGAATATTCATCAACGGATCGGCGACTTTCTGTTGCGCGATAAACGCCCGCATCGTTTCGTCGCTGTCGAAAGTGATGCCTTCGCTGCGGTTGTAAAGCACGATGCGCTTGTTGCCCAGCACCGCATTTTGCAGGAAGCCCAGCAGCGACAAGTAAGCCTGCGCGTGGCGCGTCAGATCGTAAACGTTGTTGTGCAGCAGAAAGTGATTGGCTTCGCCTGCGCGATATTTGCGGGCGAAATCGTTCGCCCAGTCGGGCAATTGTGCGGCGGTGTTGAGCGAATGAGTTTGAGTAGCCATGGTTCAGAGCGGGGGAGACAGAGTGAAGGAGAGAAGGAGAGGCAGAACGGGAATCAACGGCGTCTCTCTGTCTCTCCTTCTCTCCTTCTCTCCTTCTCTCTGTCTCATTTTGCCGTTGCGGAAAATTCAAAGGTCAGCAATCCGTTGATAGGTTGTGGATTTTGCGCGAAGAGCGTGGGGGCGAATTCCCACTGACGGGCGGCGGTAATTACGGCGTCGTTCATTTCAGGGAAGTTGGACGTTTGCGTAATCGCATTGGTGATTTTGCCGGTAGGCGCGATTTCGACGCGCACCTGAATTTTGCCTCTGAGTCCGACTTGTTTTAATGCGGCCGGCATAACGGGCTGAACCTTTTTTGTCGCATCCCTTTGCAACACGACGGAATCGCGTTCGCCGAAATAGCGGGAGGTGACGGCAGGTTTATCGAGTTCGACCGAGAGGGCGAACAACAGGATGATGTCTTCTTTAGCGTAATGTGAAGCGGGTGCCCAACGCTGCAACATCTTCACATAACTGTCGCCCGAAAGTTTGAGCGAGCGCATTGCAAAGAAATACGTTTTGCCGGTTTCGACTTCTAGGGATTGCAGCGCGTGCGTGACAGGCGTCGAAACGGCTCCGCCTTGCGAGAGATTGATTTCAATGATGAGTGACGTGCCGGGTTTATCGCCTTCGCCAGCGCTTTGGGCACCGTTGAGTAACATATCAAGTGAACTCGCCCCCATTTGACCGACCTTGATGATTTGCGGTTTCGAGGTGCGATAGACGCGCGGCGAAGCGGTCGTCAGCAAGGCAGGCGTGAAGCCCGGATAGGTCTTTTTAAGGCTTGCAATCCATTTGGCTTCGTCGGTGTAATTCGTGGTCGAGACGCGAAAGACTTGGTCGGAAGGTTCTTGATATTGGCCGTGCGGCGCGCTTAGTTGAAAGACGCGCGCCGTGACGTAAATCGGCAGAATCGGATCAACCTCTTGGATGGCTTTCTGATCTGCCGTTTGGGCGAGGCTGGCAACGGTGAGTAGCCCCAGTAAGGCGAAAAGAACCACAGCGCGTTGAATAAAATGGCGGTACAGCATGATGTGAACTCCGTGGGAAAAAGGCGTGAGTTGTGATGCACGCCTCAAAACGATTAGTGGCATTCAGCGGTGAATGTCAGCGGCGAATGACGGACGCAATTGCGCCGCTTCACGATTGAGGGAGTCGAGTTGGGTCATGACCGGGGCGGTTTCTTGCAAGATGCCGCGCGTGACTTCGATTTGCGAGAGCAGTCCGTCGAAATCAAGCGTGGCGATATGTTCGGGCGTAGGCATCGTGACAACCTGATCGTTCACCAAGCCGAAGAAATTTTCGATGGTTTGCAGTTGGGCTTCAACACGTTTGACGCTCTTTTCGATGTCGTCGAAGGTTCGCAGGCGACGGCGCAAAATCTCTACGTTTTTTTCGTGCAGCGGCTTAGTGGTGTCGTCGGCTTGTTGCCAAGTGCGTTCGGCTTGTCGCGCTTGGTTCTCAACGGCTTGCCGATTGATCGAACGCAAGTGCAGCTTGCGGCGACGGTATTCATCCAGCAAATCTACGAAGGCTTCCCATGTTGCTTCAAGCTCGCGCAATTGTGGAGGTTCTTCTTCGAGGCGCGTGAATTTTTTGAAGTTGCTGCCGATCTGGTTTTTCATCCAGCTTAAATATTCGACGGCTTCACGTTCGCGCGGATCGAAGGTCTTGATCAAATCCATCCGCTTTTGTTTGCGGACTTCGTCAAGCAAACCACGATTGCGGTTTTGGATGATGCGGCGATAAAAGCCGGACGCAGGAACCGTAGCCAGATAAGCGCCTTCAGCCAGAATTCCCGCCCCAATCACCCACGTCGGATCAATACCGCTGGTAACGGCGGCGACTGCGCCAACGCCCGTGAGCAGCAACCCCGCGATATTCACCGACTCCTTAAATGCCTCTTTCCAATAGAAGGGTTTTTGATCCATCAAGCTCTCGACTTCTGAATGCTTTATTCTGCAATTTTGCGACGTTCGGGATTCACATCAGCCGCGCCGAGCGTTTTCTCGACGTTGATGACGGGCGCGCCTTCGCCCAAAGCGTTGGCGGGTTGGGCGGGGGCGAGTCCCATCTGTTGTTTATAAGCCAGCAACGTATCCTGCGCTTCGATTTCGGCCATGCTGCGATCAATAGTTTGCATGCGCGAATCGAGTCCAGTCGAAGCCAGTTCGGCTTTGGCTTCGGCAGAGGCCACGCGATTGGCGATCTTCTCGCGCATGTCGTCGAAGGTTTGCGACGTGTCGCCGACCTGAAAGCTCGCCATCGTTTGCGCGACGCGCTCTTGCATTTGCGCCTGCCGATTCGAAGCGATGAGTTGCATGGCTTCGGCTTTCTTACGCTCGAATTGCAGCATGTAATTGTCTAAATGTTCGCGCGCTTTGGTCGAATTAACTTTGGCTTGCCCGTGTAATTGTTTGGTCGTTTCGAGTCCGCGTTGGGCAGTTTGTAATTGGGCAATCAGTGTCGTGGCGATGGCGTCTTCACCCACACGAATGGCGGCTTTGATCTTGCCGTCGAGTTGCACGACTAGGTTTTGATTCTTTTCAATGTCTGAGCCGAGGCGTTTTTCGTTCGCCATAATCATCGCTACGTTGCTTTGCAACTTGGGCACTTCGTCGCGCATATCGCGCAGCAATTGTTGCAAAATCAATTCGGGGTCTTCTGCATCAGAAATGATTCCGCCGAAAATCGAACGAAGCAGCCGCTTGAAACGAGTCCACATGTGTAAGGGTTCCTTATCGAATTAGGTTGGGGGTCAAATTCCCAAAGCATCAAAAAAACTTTTTTTCCCAAAAATCTTTGACGATACGTCATTACTTTGGATGAAGTTTCATTCTTGCCGGAAAAACGCGCGCAGTATACCAGCGGCTCAGGGGCTTGTCACTTGCGGGTTTGCGCGTCCTCATGCGGTTGACAGGCGCTGTTAGAAGGCGTTTTATGCTGCGGCATTCCGTTCCGTTAGATTGTTCGTAAGAGGTCGCCGGAGAAGTTGTCTGTGGCAATGTCAATCTTACGCAAGCCATAAAAACCATGAAAAAACAGGAACTACCCACACAGTTAGGCCCGCTTGAGCGCGCCGTACTCGAAGTGCTTTGGCAATACCGCGATGCCGTCAGCGTGCGCGAATTGCATCCGCATTTTGCTGACCGCATCGCTTACACGACTTTGATGACGACGTTGGATCGCCTTTATAAAAAAGGCATCCTGCATCGCAGCAAGGAAGGCCGCGCGTTTTTGTATGCGACGCGCGTAACGGCCAGCGAATACCGGCGCGGCTTTGCGCAACGAGTGCTAGACCAACTCATCGGACGCGAATCAGACGGCGTAGCGCCGCTGCTTGCTTGCATCGTAGACACCGTCAGCGACCACGACCGCGAATATCTGGATGAACTCGACCGGCTCATTCAACAAAAACGCCAAACGCTGGATCGGCCAGACTTGGATCGGCCAGACTTGGATCGGAAGGAGGCTTAACGCGATGTATGAATACTTAGGAATGAGTTTAGCGTTGGCTTCATTGTTTATGCTGCACGCGGCGATTTCATTGGTCATCAGTTGGGCGTGGCAGCACTGGTCAGTGCCCGCGCGCAACTTAAGCGGGGCGGCACGGGCGCGCTTGATCTTTTGGTTGCGCGTCTTGCCAGCGCTGCTGGCCCTGAGCGCCGTCGCACTCTTGCTGCCTGCTTACCTGATTCACGAACCGCGCGATGCTGCTGAACAGGTCAGCCTGAAACTCGCAATTCCCGCGTTGCTCTCTGTGATCGGATTATCGCTCGCCGCGTGGCGCGGTCTATCGGCTTGGTGGACAACGCGCCGTCTGGTGCGCAATTGGATGGCGGAAGCCGTGCCGTTAGATTGGCCCGAAGCGAAAATTCCAGCCTATCGCTTGCCGCATCCTTTCCCTGTGTTAGCTGTCGTAGGTTGTTGGCGTCCGCGTTTATTTGTGGCTGAACAGTTGTTGACGGCGCTCACGCCCGTCGAACTCGATGCCGCGCTCGCGCATGAGCTGTGCCATTGGCAATCGGGCGATAATTTCAAGCGCGTATTGGTGCGCTGGTGCCGCGACGTATTGATGCTGGTGCCCAACGGACGCGCGCTCGATCAGGCTTGGCATGACGCCACCGAAGACGCCGCCGATGAATTCGCCGTCGCTGCGCAACCGGCTACGGCTTTGTCGTTGGCCTCTGCGCTGGTCAAGCTGGCAAGGATGGCTCCGGCGGGGATGCACGCTGCGTTGCCGGTGCAGGCTTCTTATGTGATGGCCTTAGTGGAAGGCGGCGAACCGCAACTCGCACGGCGGGTGAAACGGCTTTTACAACTCGCTGATCGGCAGCCTGCCAGGACGCAAACCGAATCGTTGCGATGGCGTTATGCGCAACAAACTGGGCTGGCAGTTTGGTTGATCGGATTGGCTTACGGCCTGAGCGACACAGAGCATTTGGCAGTGGTGCAAAAATTCAATGAGTTGATTGTTCATGTGTTGAGATAACTCAAACCGGAGGTGCCTATGAAGCTGGGAATTGTCAGCGCGGCCTTGCCGCAACTCTCGCTCGTTGAACTCGCCCAGTGGTCAGCCGCGAACGGATTCGAGAATACCGAAGAACTGTTCAAACGCGGCTTCCTAATTGCGCGCGATGTAATCAAGCCTTTCATCGCGTAACCCATGAATTTTCCTTCCTTCACTGATCGCCGCGCTGTGGCGTTGCTGTGTTTTAGCTATGCTCTGTTGATGCTCGGAACGTGGCAACGCTGGACGCAGCCGTTGATTGACCACGGGCGCGAGATGAATTTGCCTGCGCGCTTGGCGTCGGGCGAGACGCTTTATCAGGGCGTACAATTTCTTTACGGCCCGTTCGCGCCGTATTTCAACGCAGCGCTTTATCGTATTTTCGGAACGCATCTCAACGTATTGCATACCGCTGGCGCGGTTGTTGGCGCGTTGATCTTGCTGTTGCTCTATTGGCTTGCGCGCCAATTGATGACTGTGCCGCAAGCCTTTGCCGTTGCGATGTTGGCGCTGGTGACGTGCGCGCTGAAATCAACGGGGAATTACGTGCAGCCTTATGCTTACGCCGCGTTGTATGGCTTGCTGTTTTCGCTGGTATCGCTCGCGTGCCTGATTCGGTTCACGCAAACAAGGCGTTGGCAATGGATGAGCAGCGCAGGTTTGTGCGCAGGGCTGGCAGTCATCTGCAAGCCCGAACTCGCGTTAGGCGCGTTGGCCGCTGCGGGCTTGGTGTGGCTGATGATGAGTTGGGAAGCGCGGCGTATTGAATGGCGCGACGGCTTGGCTTTCGTGTTGCCGTTGTTGTTCGTAGCGGCGGCAGCTTTCGGTTTAGTGCTGATGCGCGTGCCGCTGTCAGTCTTGCTGAACGACAATCACATCTTTTTCACTGCGATGCCGCCGCAATTGGTCTATTTCAACTTGCACATCAGCGGCGTGGCGCGTTGGCCGCAATCGTTGTGGTTCACAGCGGCGGGCGTTTCGATGCTGGCGTTTTGGTTTGGCGGAAGCCTGACGCTCAGTGCTTTATGGACGCGCGAACGCAGCGCATTGTGCAAAGGTTTGCTTTGGTTGTTGGCGAGCGCGTTGGTGTTGTTCGCCGCCTTTAAGTTTTTGCACGTACCTCAAGCCGTGACGCCTTTTGCTTCCGCCGTCTTGTTGTTGCCGTGTGTGATGATTGGCTGTTTACGAAAAGGGAAGTCGCACACCTTGTTGCTTTATTCCGCCTTCGCGTTTTGCGGCATCCTGCGCAGCTTCTTAAACGTGACAGCGACTGGGCCTTATACGCCGTTTTTCCTGCCGATGGTGTTGCTGGTTTATCTCCATTTGTTGTTCAACGTGCTGCCGATGGTAGGGCAGGTTAGTAACCTGCCCTACGGCCAGCACGCGCGCTATCAGCGCGTAACCGTCACGCTCATCGTATTGCTATCCATCGGAATGGGTTTCAACTCAGCCAAGTTGTTGCATCGTCAGAAGACCTTCGCGCTGTCATCTCCACGCGGAAGCCTGTGGGTAGAGGCTGAATACGGCCAACCGATGGCAGCGGCATTGGATTACATCGCGGCGCATACACGGCCCGATGACGAAGTGTTGTGTTTGCCGATGGCGACGACGTTGAACTTTTTAAGTGCGCGACGGCAGCCGTTTTTTTATGAAATCCTGCATCCGGGTTTTTTAGTTGGCGCGCAGGAACAAGTCGCCATTGCCGAACTCGAACGGCGGCGCGTGCCACTGATCTTGCTGGCGAATCTCGATACGTCTGAGTTTCGGGATCGTACGTTTGGGCGCGATTACAACCAGGCGTTGATGCGTTGGATTGAAGCGAACTATCAAGCGGTGGCACGCTTCGATACGGCGGTTAGTAAGTCAGTTCAATGGGGCGATGCGCCGTTTTTCATTCAGGCTTACGCGCGCAAGTGATTCCTCAAAATGTGTACGTACGCGCCTCGCGTGCCTGCGTGGGTTAATTGGTGAACGATGCTGAAAGAAAACCCTTTTAGCATAATGGCCTTTCTTGCCGAGAGGCACGCGAGGGCGCGTGCGTACCCAATGTAGCGCCAAAAACAAAAGGGCTTTCGCCACAAAGACGCACAAAAATCTTTTGTGGCTCTTGTGCTTCTTTGTGGCGAAAGCCCTTTCAGGTCAACCGATCTTCTCGTAGTTAGAAGATAAGTTTCACAGCCAACTGTCCGATGCGTTGGCTATCAAGCCCGACACCGCGCGGATCGAGGAAGTCGGTGCGGCGCGTGAGCAACGCCGTCGCCGTATTCAATCCAGTTGTGCGATAGAGCGTGCTTTGATAGCTGTTGACGTTCGTGTGATTGAACACGTTGAACAGTTCGCCAATCAGTTGCAGCTTTACCTTTTCGGTCACGAAAAACGATTTGGTGAGACGGGCGTCCAAGGTTTCAACGCGTTCACCACGCAACGTGTTGCGTCCGCGCGTAGGCGTGCGGTCGGTGCGCGCGTTGCCGTCGTTGTTGAGGTCAACGCCGAGGAACTCGGTGAAAGGCAGTCCCGAAGCCACTTGCACGATGCCGCTCAATTCCCAGTCGTTCAGCACCGCGCGTGCCGGTTTGCTGAGGCTGTCGAAATAATTCAGCTTCCACAATCCATTCATCACAAAACGATGCGGCGTATCGGCTCCGCCCAGGGCTTTGTCGTCGCTTAACAGAAAGGTCTGTTGCGCCTGTTTGGCATCGTCTCCGCCACCGACTACGACCGAAGTCTGGTCGGGGACGTTGTCCAGCACCTTTGACCAGACGTAGCTGGCGTCGAACGAAAAGTTTTGCGTGAAGCGTTTGCGGAAGGTCAGTGTCAGCGCGTTGTAACTGGAATCAGCCGAGCCTTCGAATGAACTGATGCGACCGAAACCCGCGATGGGGCGTGCCGGAGCCGTCGCGCCGGGATGACGCAAAAAGCTCAACGGCACGGGCGTTTCGCCAGTTGCGCCACTCGTTGAGTTAATCGTCGCCACCACCGGAACACCGAGATTGAGGTCGCGAGTACGCGAAAGGTTTGTGCCTTTGACGTGCAAGTAAGCTGCGCCGACGGCAAACGTTTTGGTGAGCGCGTATTCGAGATTCAAGCTGGCCTGCGTGGTGTAAGGCTGCTGATAGTTTTTATCGAAGATGAAAATATCGGGTACGGCCAGCGTGCCGCCCAGCGCGCGAATTGCGTCGAGGCTGGGGAAGCGCGCGGGATAAACGAACGGCAGTTGCACATTGTTAAGAGTAACGCCGATGACGTTGATTCCGTTGTTGGAATGCGCCGTGCCCAACGCAATCGCAGGCGTGCGGCCAAAGAACAAACCGACGTTGGCGCGCACGACGAGTTTTTCTTTGGGGCTCCACGACATGCCGAGGCGCGGCGCGAAATTGTTGCGATCCTGATTGAGCGTGTTCGTGCTTAACCCTGCGGCTGCCAATGTCGCACTCGGATTCGCCGTCTTCGGGCGGCTCAACACTTGCACGTCATAACGCAAGCCTGCGTTGATCGTGAGGTTGCTTTTCGCGCGCCAGTCGTCTTGCACGAAAAAGCCGTAATCGTTGAAATTCGGTTTGGTCAACGCGCCCGTCGTGCCGTCGCCCGCGAACGATTGTTGAAAGCGCGTGACGCGACGATAACCCGCGTTGGTTTGATCGAAGTGGTTGTTGAATTCAGCGTAACCATCGGTCGCCTGAAAGAAATAACGTCCGCCGAAATTGCCGGGGAAGAAGTTCTCGATTTCTTCGAGAATGATGTCGAAGCCGCCTTTGAGGCTGTGTTTGCCGGTGGTGTAAACGACGTTATCAATGAACTGATATTTGCTTTCGTTGGTATAACGCGGACTGAAACTGTTGCGTCCGAAGACCAGCGCCGTCACGCCGCCTTGCAAAACGTTGCCTTCGGCGTTGTCGCTGTTGGCGAAACCGGGTTCGTTGTCGCGGGCGATTTGCGTGCGAAACTCGTTCAGGAAGTTGCCCGAAAACGCGCTGTTGAGTTGTATCGTGTAAGTGTCGGTTTTGACGTTGCTGTTGCCGCTGTGTTCTTGCGCGCTGGTCGCGCCGCTGTTTTCGAGATTGCGTCCGGTGAAGCGCTGGGCATTGTGGCGTACGCTCAAACGATTGACCTGATCTAACTGCCAGTCGAATTTCGTCAGGTAAACGTCCTGGTTAAAGCCCAGCGTGTAGTTGTTGACGAGTGGCAGCAGGCGTTGCAAACCGGCTTGCGCCGCAGGTGTCGCAGGAGCGGCCACGCCCAACGCCATAATGACGGGGCGTGTGTTGCGCTGTCCGTCGTAGTTGAAAAAGATAAACGCTTTGTCCTTTTTAATTGGCCCGCCGATCAATCCGCCGAACTGATTGAAGTGATAAGGCTCACGCACGGGCACGAGGCCGTTGCGCGCCGTGATGAAGTTGGGGCGCTTGGCGTTCAATGATTGGTCGCGGAAAAATTCAAACGCCGTGCCGTGCCAAGTGTTCGTGCCTGACTTGGTGACGACGTTGATCGAACCGCCCGCCGCGCGTCCGAATTCCGCCGAGAAACCGTTGGTGTTGACCTGAAATTCCTGTACGGCGTCGTTGCTGAATTGATAAGGCGCGCGGCCTGAACCGGTGCGGCCCAAGGCTTGCCCGAAAAAGCTGTTGTTGTTGTCGGCTCCATCAATTTGCAAGCTGTTGAACGTGCCGCGCTGTCCGCCGAACGACAAATCGCCCTGGCGCGGATCGCTGACGACGTTGGGTGTGAGCGAAACCAGATCGAGAAAGTTGCGTCCGCGAATCGGCAGCGTAGCCACTTGCTGATCGCTGACGGTACTCGAAATGTTGGTGCGCGTGGTTTCGATGATGGGCGCTTCGGCGCTGATGTTGATGGTTTCGTTGCTGCCGCCGATGGTGAGGGCAATATCCAGATTGAGCTTTTGACCGACGGTGAGCGTGATGCCGCTGCGTTTGGCGTCGGTGAAATTGGCGGCGCTGACGGTCAGGTCATAGACGCCGGGTTGCAAAAGCGGCAAGCGATAGAGACCTGATTCATCGGCTTGCGAAGTGCGCGTTTGTCCGGTTTGCGTATTTTTCACCGCGACTTTGGCGGAAGGGATAACGGCTCCGTTGGGGTCAGTGACGATTCCCTCTAACGTAGCTGTGAGCGCCTGTTGCGCAAACGCAGATGCGCTAAAAAGGCCAAGCGTTAATAATAAAAACAGCGCCGATCTTGTGCGCCGTAAAACATTTGCCAGTAAATCATCTGCCAGAAAATCATCTGCCAGTAAATCATCTGCCAGTAAATCATCTGCCAGTAAATCATCTGATTGATAACTCATATGCGTGTTCCTCTCTAACATCTCCTGTGATAGCGCGACCCTACAGGCCGTCACCAGATTGTGCGTATTACCAAATTTGAAGGCGTAAAAGTTGATAAACTTTGAGGGTGTTTGCTGGCGCTAACTGTCTGCCGGAGCAAGCCCGTTTAGGTAAATTGACGCAAAGCTAATGAGGTAAGGTGGATGCTAGTGCAACGGATGTATTTCGGGCAAATCGTTGCGAAAACGATTTCAATTATCGCGGCCTTGATCTACATTTCCGTTCAGTGACTGACTCACTTACCCTACGGAGAGTGCCTGCCTAATAGAGGTCGCAGTTGCGTGCGACCAAGTCAGCGATTTGCTGATGTAGGGCAGGCTAGTAACCGGCGCTACCTACTGGTCGCACTCATTTGCAAACCGCTATAAGGTGAAGGGTGGTGAATGCCATCGCTGCCGAAGTGTTGCCTAACTGATGGTACGCAGTCGAGATTTGGGTTTTACGCTTGACAGCGCAAACAGGGCGTTTGACTCGGTTTTTGAACGCCGCTCGCTGACCCTAACGATTTCCCTGAAAACGACTTACCGCGTGGTCAGTCGCGGAAGCCCTGATTTTGCAGGCGGTTCAACAAGGTCAAGTAAGAATCCGATTTTTTCACTGCGTAACATCAGCTACCTAATCGTTTCAACAGATTGCAGAGGTCATAACAGTTCTTACGCGCGCCCGGTCAATGTAATTCCAAAGGCTGCGGTGCGTATAATCCTGTACTTCCTCATAGTTTGTTACCCCAACAGGATTTCCATTATGAACCCCACACACACTGATTCTCGGTTCGATTTTCTTCGCCGTTCCTTCACTATCATTGCTGTCTTCCTAACCATCTCCGTCTTTGTGCTGGGTCTTGCGGTTTGGAACGCTCTGGCCTCGCGTGGGATGAATGAAAGTGCGCAGCCAGTAATGGCTAGCACGCACAATCCTTCTGAGACAAAAAATCTCTTTAGATCAAAGAGCCAAAGCAAAAGGAATGCGTGGGGTGGCTGGGAAGCTCCAGCCGATTTCTATACCACGTTGCTGAACGGCTCATGGCGGACACCCTCGCTACCTGCACCCTTGGCGGCAGTATTTGGCTGCTCAGGAGCGTCGCCGAACATCGTTTGCACCAGCAGCGGCGGAGTAATCGGTCTCAACTCGTCGGGTGTGCTAACGCCTGCGTCCGTCTATCCTTCGAGTAATGTCGTGAGTGGCCTTTCCGGAACCACTTCATCTGTCGCGGTTCGATTGAACGGCCTCAACCACGATTGGGGCTACGACCTGCAAACGGTGCTCGTGCGCCCAGCGGGCAGTCTTTCGTGTTCTTGAGCAACATTGGGCCGCAGTCCAATACCCCCGCAGTGACGTTTACCAACGAGACATTCATGATCTCGGACGCAGCCTCCACTGACCTTCCTCAAGGTGATCCAGCCGCAGACACTTACAGACCAAACAACTACCAAGCCGGTGCCGATACCTGGCCCAGTCCCGCCAATATCACAGCGTCGGTATTCAACTCCGCCTCGCCCTTCGGCAATCAGACCTTTGCCTCGCGGTTCAATGGCCTGAATCCCAATGGCACTTGGCAACTGTATACTGTCATCACTGGAACACCGGATGTTGGATCTCTGACTAGCTGGGATCTCATTTTGGGCACCGCCGCGATCAATGTGCCAACAACCACTTTGGTAACGAGTTCGGCTAATCCGGTCCAGATTCCGCTCAGCGGCAACAGCCAAGCCACCGTTACGGCAACCGTTACCGCTGGCGGCAATCCCATCACGCTCGGCACAGTCAGTTTCTTTGAAGGCGCTCAGGCGCTGGCAACAAACGTCGCACTGAATAGTAGCGGCCAGGCTTCGTTTACTTTCAATACTACGGGTTCGACTGCGCCAGTTTTGGCCGAAGGAGTGCATAACATCACTGCGAATTACAATGGTGCGACAGGTTTTGGCGCGAGTAACGGTTCGCTCACCCAAACCGTAGACCGCGCGACGACGGTCATGGGCAATACTTTTTGCAATACCGGCAAACTCACCATCCCTCAGGCGGTCGCAGCAGCGTCCGACGGCGTTGGCAAGCCGTGCGGTCAGGAACGACTTCGACGGAGACGGCAAGAGCGATCTGGTGCAATGGCGTGCAGAGTTAGGCGAATGGCAAGTCACGTTCAGCAGCGACGGCGAACTGCATCACATTCAACTCGTCGAGCCGAATGATAAAGATGAATACGTCGC
>JANNUY010000779.1:0-1374 GCA_031414155.1 Acidobacteriota bacterium | reverse complement strand
CTGCGCCTGTGACGGCGGCGCTGATTCCTTTGCTCAAACATAAAGAAGTTGAACTGCGTGCGACAGCGGCTTATGCGTTGGCAGAATTGGCTGACACGGCGGCGGCGAGCGCGTTGCACGAATGCTTCGTCAAACGGCGTGGCGATAACGATGCATTCACGCGTGCCGAAGCCGCTCGCGCTCTGGGACGCATCGGCTATCGCGTAGCTGTACCGGATTTGCTCAAGGCCTTGTTGAAAGATGCGGCCCTCGTAAGGCGTGCGGCAGCCGAGGCGTTGGGCTGGCTGGCTACGTCATCGGATCAAGAAGTGTTGGCCGCGTTGCGTGAAGCCGCCGCGAATGAAGACCCTTACTTGCGTACCGCTGCGACGCAGGCACTACAACGCGTCAGCCAACGTTAATTTGTCACAGTGTCCAGGGTGATTTGCCACAGAGGCACGGAGTCACAGAGATTTTCTCGTGAGAGGAGAACGGTCTTGTGCCCATAAGCAAACATAGTCCAAACGATAATCTCTCCATTGCCAACTGCCTCTGTGGCAGTTCTGCCGATTAGTGATTACCGCGCGCGATGCGTTCGCCTTCGTCCATGAGCTTGGTCATCTTGGCGATAGAGGTCGCTTCGCTATAAACGCGCAGCGCGGGTTCGGTGCCGGATTGGCGGAAGAGAATCCAGCTTTCGTCTTCAAACATCAGCTTGGTGCCATCGAGCGTAGCCACATTCACCACTTTTTCTCCGGCAAAGGTCGCGGGTGTGTTATCACGCATTTGCGCGACGAAGGCTTGCCCGTGCGCGATGGGGACATGCAAGTCGCGGCGCTCGAAATGAAACTCGCCGAACTCTTTCCAGATGTCTTTCACGATTTCTGAAGGCGGTTTGCCAAAGGCCAGCACGGCTTCGAGCAGGAACAGGCAATTGAATACGCCGTCGCGTTCGGGGATGTGGCCTTGCACGCCGATGCCGCCTGATTCTTCGCCACCGACGAGGAATTCGTTGGCCGGGTCGAGCATGATTTCGCCGATGTGTTTGAAACCAATTGGTGTCTCGAACAAACGAAAGCCGAAACTTTCAGCCATACGTTTGACGATGACCGATTGCGAAAACGTCCTGACGACTGAACCTTTTTTGCCTTTGTGCCGCGCGAGATGCAGCAACATCATCATCAAAATCTGATGCGTATTGATGTAATCGCCTTTCTCGTCCATTGCGCCTACGCGGTCGGCGTCGCCGTCGGTGACGAGCGCCATCAGCGCGCCGCGCTCTTTGATCGTGCGCGAAGTCAGGTCGAGGCTCCACGGCATGGGTTCAGGTAAGACGCCGCCGAACAGCGGATCGCGTTCGGCGCGAATCGTTTCGACGCACAGTTTGCCGCCACT
>JANNUY010000778.1:0-1007 GCA_031414155.1 Acidobacteriota bacterium | reverse complement strand
GTGATGAGTTCTTCGCCGCGCAGGTGCCGCAACGTATTTTTCAGCTTCATCAACTGAATAAACAAATCGTGTTCGGGGTAAAGTTTCGGCGCGCACATCGGCGATTTGAAATAGAACGAGAGCCATTCCTGAATGCCGCGCATGCCGGTGCGTTGGGCTAAGTCCATAAACAAAGCCAAATCCAACACAATCGGAGCCGCCAAAATCGAGTCGCGGCAGAGGAAGTCAATCTTGATCTGCATCGGGTAACCCAGCCAACCAAAGATGTCTATGTTGTCCCAACCCTCTTTGTTGTCGCCGCGCGGCGGGTAATAGTTGATGCGCACCATGTGAGTGAAATTGCTGTAAAGATCGGGGTAAACCTGCGGTTGCAGGATGTGTTCCAGCACCGAGAGTTTCGATTCCTCTTTGGTTTTGAACGAACCCGGATCGTCCAGCACTTCGCCGTCGCGGTTGCCCAGAATGTTGGTCGAATACCAGCCGTGCAAGCCGAGCATACGGGCTTTCAAGCCAGGCGCGAGAATGGTCTTCATCCAGGTTTGACCGGTTTTGAAATCCTTGCCGCAGATCGGCACGTTGTTTTCGGCGGCGAGTTGCTGGATAGCGGGTAGGTCTACGGTCAGGTTCGGAGCGCCGTTGGCGAAGGGCACGCCCGCCTTCATTGCCGCATACGCATAAATCATCGAAGGCGCAATCGCCTTGTGATTTTCGCGCATGGCTTTCTCAAGGCTCGCTACGGTTTTGTGTACGGGTTGCGGCTTGATGAAGACTTCGGTCGAAGCGCACCACACGATGACGAGGCGCGAACATTTGTTTTTCTTTTTGAAATCTTCGATGTCGGCGATGAGTTGTTCGGCCAGCGCCATTTTGGTTTTGCCCTTCTTCACGTTCACGCCGCTCAGGCGTTTAACGTATTGCTGATCGAAGACCGCAGGCATCGGCTTAATTTTGCTGAGTTGCGGTTTGAGTTGCAGCAGCAATTCTTTTTCCAGCACTCCGGCGTGCAT
>JANNUY010000777.1:0-2062 GCA_031414155.1 Acidobacteriota bacterium | reverse complement strand
GCCAGGCCCGCCAATCACCAATGATGAGATGGAAGCGCATCTGGGTCTGATCGGCGGCAAGGCTTCGCGGTTGAAACCGCGCATTCTCAAGCAAAACGGCATTCAAAGCCGACATTACGCGCTAGATCGTAACGGCCAAGTGAATTATTGGAATTGCGATCTGGCCGCCAACGCCGCCTTGGATGCGCTCAAGCATGCTGAACTGTCGCGCGCCGACATCGAATTGCTAGCCGCCGCCACTTCGCAAAGCGATTTGCTGGCACCGGGTTTCGCCAGCCTGGTGCATGGCAAGCTGGGCTTGCCGCCTTGCGAGATTGTCAGTTTGCACGGCGTATGCGCCAGCGGTGTGATGGCGCTCAAAAACGCCTGGCTGGCGGTAGGCTCAGGCGACAAACGTAACGCACTGGTATGCGCAAGCGAATTCACCAGCCGTTTTTTTCGGGCTGGTTTGTTTGAAGAAACCCGCGAATTCAAAGAGACGGGCCGCGTGCCTTTCGACGCGGAATTCTTACGCTGGATGTTGTCGGACGGCGCGGGTGCAACCGTACTGGAAGCGCGCCCCAATACCCACGGCCTGTCATTGCGCATTGACTGGATTGATCTGGTTTCTTACGCCGACCGGCTGGATGTCTGCATGTATTCCGGTGCGAACAAAGACGCGGAACAGCAATTGGGACGCTCGTGGTATGACTATCCGAATTTCGCAGCAGCAGCAGCAGACGGGGCGATTTTGCTCAAACAGGATTTGCACCTGTTGGAAAACATGGTGACGTTGGGCGTGGCGCGTTACTTTGAGTTAATTGAGCGCGGCTGGTTGCGCGCCACTGACGTAGATTGGCTGCTTTGCCATTATTCGTCGCACGTCTTTCGCGGCAAAATCATCGAGTTGCTGCAAAAAGGCGGCGGAATGATTCCCGAAGAACGCTGGTTTACCAATCTCTATACCAAAGGCAACACGGGCGCGGCATCGGTGTTCATCATGCTCGAAGAGTTATTCAACGAAGGCACGCTGAAACCGGGACAGAAGATTTTGTGCATGGTGCCTGAAAGCGGACGCTTCGTGATTTCTTATATGCATTTGACCGTCGTCTCAGCCGAGCAGTCCGTGTCGCCAGAAGCCGACGAACGCGCTGACAAACTCGCTGATGATGGCGTGTCCGAAATCAAGCTGCCCGCCGGAGCGTTAGCCGCTTCGCTGGCGCGTCAACTAGCGCAAGTCTGGATCGAGTTCGAGACGAAACTCAATCGCGTGCCCATCATTGACAAGCTCAATCGCGGCAAACTGCGGTTGGAAGATTACCGCGCGCTGCTGCTGAACTTGCGGCAACAGGTCATGGATGGCGGGCGCTGGATTGCGCGCGCGGCGTCAAACGTCACCACCGAGCATTTCGCCCTGCGTTCTGCCTTCATCGGCCACGCCCATGCCGAACACCGCGATTTTCAAATGCTCGAACGAGATTATGTTTCGGTCGGCGGCGCGGAAGCAGAAATTCAACAAGCCGAAAAAAATCTTGGTTCCGAAGCCCTCTCGGCCTGGATGTTCCACCGCGCCAGCCAGGAAAATCCTTTCGATTTGCTCGGAGCCATGTTCATCATCGAAGGGCTGGGGCTGCGACTAGCCGGGCGTTGGGGCCGAAAGATTCGCGCGCAATTGCATCTCGATGAAACCCAGGTTTCTTTCCTGCTCTATCACGGGGCCAACGACGAAAATCATTTCGCCAAGCTCGAAGCGGCGTTGGCAAGCGGCATCCTCACCGAACAAATGGTGGCGCGCATCGTCAAGACCGCCAAAGTCACGGCGCGGCTTTATGCGTTGCAGTTGGAAGAAATCGGCAACGTCTAAAATCGCTCACACAGTTCGCCGCATTGCCGGATGCCCGCCGAGTAGCGCACCGATTGCAAACCACTGACGCTTAATCCCCAACTCTTAACCAATGACTGGAGTAACAACAGATGCAAATGCCCACGCCCCCTTTGACTTTAGACGCACTCGCTCACGATCCGCGTGATCCCAATCCGTGGCTGGCGCTTTATCTTGACCGCAGCATTCAACTCGACGACG
>JANNUY010000776.1:0-7214 GCA_031414155.1 Acidobacteriota bacterium | reverse complement strand
ATTTATAACCACCTTGATGTGCAACCCGCTGATCCGTCGGAATGGCACAAAGCGCCGTTCACCTTTCACAAAACGGGGGACCGATATGAAGGACGCGGCACCACCGACGACAAAGGCCCGGCACTGACTGCGATGCTGGCGGTAAAGTATGCCGTTCAACAAGGCATTCCGCTCAATTACAAATTCGTTTGGGAACTCGAAGAAGAAATCGGCAGCCCGAACTTTGAGTACTTCGTCAAACGCAACAAGGCGCATTTGAGAACCGATTCGGTGCTGGTGTCGGATACGATCTGGATTTCGCGCAAACAGCCCGCAGTACCTTATGGCTTGCGCGGTTTGCAGGCATTCCTGTTCAAGCTCGAAACCCACGGTAAAGACGTGCATTCAGGATTGGTCGGCGGCGCGGCGCGCAATCCGATTGGCGAACTCGCGCAAGTTATCAATGCGTGTTACGACGCGAAGACCGGCAAGGTAAAAATCCCCGGCTTTTATGACGATGTGCGCCAGCCTAGCAAGGCTGAAGTCCAGAACTTCGTGGATTCGGGTTTCACGAACAAAGGTTATCAGAAAGCCCACGAGCTCAAGACGCTGCGTCCCAATATGCTGACTGAAGCCGACGTGTTGAAAGCAGTGATGGCGATGCCTACGTTTGAGGTACACGGCATTTCGGGCGGATATAATGGCCCCGGCGTCAAGACCATCGTGCCTTATCGCGCCGAAGCCAAAATAAGTTGCCGCCTGGTCAACAGCCAGCGCCCTGACAAAATCGCCAAGCTCGTCAAAGATTTCGTAGCGACCATCAACCCCGACGTAAAAGTCGAAGCCATTCAAAAACTTGAACCCTTCCTCGGCAAATCCGAAGGGCCTTACGCCGACGCGGCGCGCGAAGCGATGAAATTCGCGTTTAAGGCTAACCCTGCGTTCACGCGCGAAGGCGGTTCGATTGGCGCGATTGTCACGATGGAAAAACACCTGCGCGCGCCCTTCACCTTCCTGGGCTTGAGCCTGCCCGAACACGGCTACCACGCGAAGAATGAAAATTACGATTGGGGGCAAACCGCAGGCGGAATAAAAATGTTCGTCAAATACTTTGAGGAAATTGCCAAACTAGGCGGCAGCCACGCGAAGTAAAGTGCGCGCGCTCATCGCGGCATGGCGCGGGTTATCTACCAACCCCGTATCTACCAACATCACGCCGAAAAACACGGCCCAACCTTTTGCGCATTGCAAGGTTGGGCCGTTTATTTCATAAATAGGCGTTTATTTTCAAAGCGAATAACTTGTCATTGGTTAGCCGCATATCGCCCCAACGCCGTCAGCGGAAACTGATTTCGATATTGATGGTAGTTAATATAAAAATGTCCGGGAAAACCCGTACCAGTAAATTCGGCTTCCGGCCAACTGCCATCGGCGTTTTGCGTAGTAAGCAAATAAGTTATTCCCTGCCTGACCGAGTCGCTGTCGTAATCGCCCGCTGCCATTAAACCCAACAACGCCCATGCGGTTTGTGACGGAGTGCTGGCCCCCTGGCCGCGTAACTCAGGCCGTTTATAAGACTCACAAGTTTCGCCCCATCCCCCATCGGCATTTTGTATGCTGTACAACCACGCAGCCGCGCGCTGAACCACGTCGCCTTGCATATCGAAATTCGCGTAAGGCGCAATCGCGCGCAACCCCACGAGCGCGAGGTAAGTGCCATAAACATAATTCACCCCCCAACGCCCCCACCACGAGCCATCAGGTTCCTGCAAGCTCAACAAAAAACTAACTGCGCGTTGCACGTCTTCGTCACGATAAAGCTTTTCGCCGTATTTAGCTTGCCAATGACCTAGCATTTCTAACACACGCCCCGTCAGATCAGCCGTCGGCGGATCAATCATCGCTTTCAAATCGCCATAAGGCATCTGGTTCCAGAGCTCCTGTGTGTTATCAATATCGAAAGCAGCCCAGCCACCGGCGCGACATTGCATTGACATCACCCATTCAGTAGCGGCACGACAAGCAGCCAGTTTAACTTCGTCATCTGATAATTTCGTGCCGAGTAACATAATAATTACTGCTGCCGTGTCGTCTACGTCAGGATAATAGTCGTTGTAAAACTCGAACGCCCAGCCCGCAGGTTTCCCTCTGCGGTTATAAATTGCCCAATCACCATAACGAAATATCTGTTGTTTGAGCAACCATTCGGCGGCAGCCTGTAAGCACGGATGCGCTGTCGCCAAGCCCGAATCAAGTAACGCCGAGCCACCCAACGCCGTGTCCCACGTAGGCGAAATGCACGCTTGCAATCGCAGATATTGCGGGTCTTCACTGCCTTCCATCTGGCCTTCGGCAATGCAAAAACGGTCAAGCGCATCAAGCCCGCGCTTGAAATAAGGATGATTCGCGGAATAACCCAAAACGTGAAACATCAGCAACGAGTTAATCATTGCCGGTACGATGCCCGCCCAGTCACCGGGCGTATCTTGCCGTTCTATTACCCAACGTTCAGCCAATTCGTAACCGGACTGACGAAAGGGTACGAAACCGAGGTGGTCAAACAACTTGAGTGCTTTATCGGCCAGTAAAAATAATGAACCTATTAAAGTATTGTCGTTATTTTTCAGGCTAACATCATTTTCATTGTTTTCATTGAATAACTCAGCTACGTCAACACCTACGTCATAAAGGGGTCGTTTATCCAGCACGACCAACAAAGGCACAGTGGAAGAACGCGCCCAACTCGCCATAGTGTAAACATTGAGCGGAAACCATTTCGGCAAAAACATAAACCACGGTGGCAAGGTAGGCAGTCCGCGCCACGGATAAGCACCGAATAAAGCTAGATGTAACTTGGTGAATACGCGAGCTTTGGTTACGCCGCCGCGAGAGAGAATAAATTGCCGCGCGCGTTGCAGATGTTCGTCATTGGCAGAATATCCCGCTAGCTTGAGGGCGAGATAGGCTTCGATGGTGGTACTTAATTCACCGCCGTCGCCGAAATATAACTCCCAACCACCGTGATCGCGCTGTTCGCGCAATAGGTAACGCGCCATTTGTTGAATCTGAGCAGCACGATCATATCCGTTGGTGTGCCCGTTGTTATGGTGGTTGCGCGCATCGCTGTGCATCAGGATGCGGTGCAGCATGATGAGTTCGGCTGTGAGCGTAACGTTGGCTTCGAGTTCAGCCCACCAATACCCTTCGGGATATTGGTGTGACAATAAATAGCCTTGCGCCTTGCGAATGGCTTCGCGCACCGGGAATACTGGATTGGCGGAGCTACTCATTACGGAATAAAACCATTGTCGCGCGGTGCATCGGAGGTCACGAGCGGCGTAGCTATTGGAATCGGGCTGGCACTCACGAACGGCGTTCCTGACACGCGCGGGCGAGCGGCGTTTTCTCCTGCTACCATTGGCGGATCATTCACAATCGGCGCGGGCGATGAGCTATCGCCATTCGGATAACGTTGGTAATAGCCGATGATCAGCGAAGTAACTTCGTCATAATTAGCAATGCCCGAACGTACACGATTGGCGCGCAAATATGTGTTATTCGTTTGCCGCGCCGCTGCGCCGAGGATGGGATTTTCGCGGAACGTCCAAAATTGCGCGCGCGAAGCCAAATCGCGGCGCGGGCCGTCGCCAATACGCGCTTTCAATGCCGTATATTCAGGTTCGTTGGTGCGGCGCAACACCTGCATCAATTTCGGCAGGGCTTGCAAGTATCCGGCATAACGCACAAACGAATCGCCCGAATTTGTGCAAACAACAAAGGAAATAAAACTCGCTTCGTCTTCACGCGCCCAACCACGCTGATGGGCTTTTTCGTGGGCGATAACAAAGGGCAAATTAGAGGCAGGCACTTCCTGATTGTAATTAGCCTCGCCAGTGAAGGGCGAGAATACGCCACTAATGCCCAGCCGCGTCAGCACGCCCGATAAAAACAAGGGCTTAGGCGTACCGAAACCGCCTTGGCCAGCTTGTCCGAGTAAATTAGAGCGCTGAAAAGATTGTTCGATAACTTGATAAAGGCGCGATTGGGTTACGGGCAAGGAACTTTCGTTTGTCCAGTTCTGGCTGGCGCTGGCGAGTTGGTAATTTTCGTTCAGGCGCGAAATCATCTGGCTGCAAATGGTTTCGAGTTCGCCCGGTTGGGTTTCTGTGCCTACGATTTTCAAGCTTTCAGCGACGGGCAACCGTTGATAATTAAATCCCCATAAAACAAAAAATAACAACATCCCGATGCCGCCCGCCCAAAGGCCGCGATAGACCAAGTATAAAAGTAACTCAACCGGGCTAATAAATCCGTTCCAGGCTTTCTGTGCCAACCAGGCAATCCATAACACCAATGCGACGGCTAAAATAATCAAACCGATTTCGGCCAGCGAAACTCCGACCAGCCGGTTAAATGTCGAAATGATGCGCGAGAAGTAATAATAAAAGAAGTTACTATAAACCCGCTCGACCATCTCAGGCATCAACGAAGCTAGGCGTTGAATGCCGAGCGCGCCGAGGAAAACGATCACGGCTTCCGTCCAGCGACGGGGCGAGCTTACGGTATCTTCGATTTCTCTAGCCTCTTCGACTTCCTCAAAAGCTTCTTCGTCTAAAGCACGGGCTAAATGGTAATCACGCATAACAACTCTCTTAATCGGGCAACATTTATTTTTCGCGCTCGCGGGGCGAGCTACGTTTTCCTAACAGGGCATCGAACATCACCGTCGGCATCAGCCGTACGCACCGCATAAACAACGAAGTCAAAAACGGAAAGCGAATCACGCGGTCGCCGCGAGCCAAGCGACGCGCGATTAAATCCGCCGCCGCTTCGGCGCTCATCACGAACGGCCTGCTTTTGAAACGCGCCGTCATCGCGGTGTCAACATAACCCGGCGCAATCGTCACCAGTCGAATGCCTTCGGTTCGCAGGTGCGCGCGCAAACCGTCACACAGCGCGTTCACAGCGTTCTTGGTCGTGCTGTAACCCGCCGAACCCGGCCAGCCGCGATCTCCGGCAATGCTTGAGACGACCGCGATTTGTCCGCCGTTAGCTTGCTGGCGCATGAGCGGAATCAACGACTCCAACCCGTACGCCACGCCGAACAAATTGGTTTGCGTCATCCGCACCAAACCGGCAGCTTCGAAATTCAAAGCATCGGTCGGTTCGCTGACGCCTGCGTTGAGAATCGCCACGTCAAGGCGTCTCCACGCGGCGTGCGCTTGCGCGATGGCGGCACTCACTTGCGCGGCGTCGCTTACGTCGCAAACTATTGGCAAGGCTTCACCGCCCGCCGCGCGAATGGCGGCTGCAAGTTCAGCCAATAGTGTTTCGCGGCGCGCGGTCACGATGACGCGGCAATGCTGGCGCGCGTAATGCAACGCCAGCGCCCGTCCGATGCCGGAGGAAGCGCCAGTTATCAAAACAACAGATTGTGAATTCATAAAAGTTAGGGAGGAAATTCGAGGTTGATAGTACAAGAAAAGCGACGGGCACGTCTAATGCGAAAATTCCACCCAGCAAAAGTGACCTGCGCGAAGTTTGCGATTACAATGCACGCCGCTGGCAGACCGAGAGCTGCCGCACCACTCATTACTTTAATTTCAACACGAGGACGAACAACGATGATTCAAGTGATCGAACGACGTGAGTTCATCAAAAACGCTGGCCTGACCGCCGGGGCCACGACGATGATGGCGATGATGACGAATAATGTAACGGCTGCGCCGAAACCGCTATTTCAGGTTTCACTGGCGCAATGGTCTTTGCACAAGGCGCTGTTTGCCAAACAACTCGACAACCTTGATTTCGCCAAGATGACGAAACAGTTCGGCATCAACGCGGTTGAGTACGTCAATCAGTTTTTCAAAGACAAAGCCAAAGACCAGACGTATCTCGGCGAAATGCTCAAGCGCACCAAAGACCTCGGCGTAGAAAATCGCTTGATTATGTGCGACGGCGAAGGCGCGCTCGGCGATGCTGACGCGGCGAAACGACAACAAGCTGTCGAGAACCATTACAAATGGGTCGAGGCCGCAAAGTTTCTGGGCTGCAAAATCATTCGCGTGAATGCGCAAAGCAAAGGCACTTATGAAGAGCAGCAAAAGCTCGCCGCTGATGGCTTGCACAAGTTAAGCGAGTTTGGCGCACAACATAAGATCGCCGTCATCGTCGAAAACCACGGTGGCCTGTCATCGAACGGCAAGTGGCTCATGGGCGTGATGAAACTGGTCAATCATCCGAATTGCGGCACGCTGCCTGATTTCGGCAACTTCCGTGTTTCACAAACCGAAGAATATGACCGCTATCAAGGCGTGACCGAGATGATGCCTTATGCCAAAGCCGTCAGCGCCAAGACGCATGATTTCGACGATAAGGGTAACGAGACGCATACCGATTACCGCAAGATGATGGGCATCGTGCTGGCCGCGAAATACCACAGCTTTGTCGGCATTGAATACGAAGGAACAACGATGAGCGAAGCCGACGGCATTCGTGCGACGAAACGACTGCTCGATACGATTCACGATGAACTGACGAAGAAGAAGGCGTAAAAGGCCATGTAGTCCTGCCTTCAGGCGAAATGTCCCGGTGAGCAAGACATTCCGTCTGAAGGCGAGACTGCGAGCATCTGATTGCAACACGTATGACCACAGCCGCACCACTCAGCCAACGTCCAGCCAGCGATGAATCGCTGGCCTCCGCCAGTCAACCGTCTGTCAGCGCGGCGGGGAAATCACGAAATTATGGTTTGCTATGCTTGCTCTTGTTCGTTCATCTGGCGCTTTTCCTGGTGCAGCTTCCCACCATTTATGAGTTCGCCACGTTTGCGGTATTCGATCCAGGCGTGACCTTGCGCACTGATCAATTGATTGCGCAAGGCTACACGCCGACGATTGATTTCGGTTATCCGTATGGATTGCTTCCCTTGATGTTAGGGCGAATCTTTTTTGCATTAGCCGGACGCACACCTGCGGCTTACATACTTTTTATGTTCCTGGCAGAAGCCGCCATCTTATGGGGACTGTGGCGACTGGGCCGACATTGGGGTTGGTTGATTGCGCTTTTTTTACTTGTGGCGTTGCCCCACATCGTGATTCCCGTATACGTCAACCTGACACATCCGCTGGAAGCAGCGTTGATGCTGCACGCGCTGGCCGACCTAACCAAAGGCCGCCGCGCCCGCGCGCTAGCCATTGCCACCGCCAGCCTCTTCGTCAAACCGGTGATGGGTT
>JANNUY010000775.1:0-6259 GCA_031414155.1 Acidobacteriota bacterium | reverse complement strand
GCAAACGATCACGCAACTCATGAATCCGCTGCGGCAAGCTGTCGAACGGCTCTCTAACTGCGGTAATTTGATCGTGTCGTTCAACGAGCCGCTGTTAGAGAGCCGTTCGACAGCTTGCCGCAGCGGATTCATGAGTTGCGTGATCGTTTGCACAAGCTCTTCAGGGTTGACGGGTTTGGCGAGGTGCGCGTTGAAACCCGCTTGCAAGGCGAGCGCGCGATCCTGTTCGCTGACATAAGCCGTGAGAGCGATAGCAGGGGTGTTGCCGCCGTGTTCGGGGGCGAGCGCGCGTATGTTGCGAATCATTTCATAACCGTCTTCACCCGGCATGCCTACGTCAGAAACGAGTACGTGAGGGTGCCAAGTCGTCAGCAATTGACGGGCGTCGGCGGCGGACGAGGCGAGATGGACTTCGGCTTGATATTGCGTGAGTACGGTGCGGAAAAGGTCGCGTGCGCCGGGTTGATCGTCTACGGCAAGTACGCGCACGCCAGCCAGCAAGGGCTGGCGTTGTTGTTGGGGCTTGTGCAGCATTTCTGCCAGACCGGAGAGTTTCGGCGCGGGTGCGGGTTCAGCAACCGCGAGCGGCAGGGCGACGACGAATTCCGTGCCCTGATTAACGCCTGCGCTGTGCGCCACGATGGTTCCGTGATGCAGTTCGACAATATGTTTGGCGATGGCGAGACCGAGTCCCAAACCGCCGTAACGACGCTGCGTCGAGCCGTCTTGCTGACGGAAGCGTTCAAACAGGTGCGGCAGAAATTCGGGCGTGATGCCTACGCCGGTGTCGCGCACGAGAATGAGCGCGTGCGAATCGTTGCGTGCCAGCGCGACTTCGATGACGCCGCCTGACGGAGTGAATTTGACCGCGTTGGAAAGCAGATTCCACACCACTTGTTGCAAGCGGCTGGCGTCGCCGACGAAGGGGCCGACCCAGGGCTGGAACGAGATGTTCAGCTTGATGTCTTTCTCTTCGATCAACGGGCGTACGGTGTCGAGCGCGGCGGCGACGACGTTCATCAATTCGATGGGGCGCTCGTCAATCGTGAACTTGTCGGTAATGGCGCGCGAAGCGTCGAGCAAATCGTCAATGAGTTTCATCTGGGTTTGCGCGTCGCGCTCGATGGTGGTTAGCGCGCGTTCCAGTTCGTCTTCGTTGAGCGTGCCAGAGCGGATGAGATCAATCCAGCCGACGATGCCGGTGAGCGGCGTACGCAACTCGTGGGAAAGCGTCGAGAGGAAATTATCTTTGTGCTGAATGTTTTCTTCAGCCGAGCGGCGCAGTTGCTGTTCGTGTTCGAGTACGGCAAGACGCTCTTCTTCCATCTGTTTGCGCAGCGTGATGTCGTGATGGATGTGCGCGATGAATTCGACCTCGCCCATTTCGCTTTTCTGCGCGAAGGTCACTTGTGCGACGGGCATCTCGCTGCCATCGGCACGGCGCAAAGTGGTTTCACCCGTCCACACGCCGTTTTGCAAGGCGGCGGGCAGCGTGACGTTTTCCATCTGGGCGTAAGCGGCGGGCGAATATAGATCGGCCACCAGCAAATCGACGATGTCTTCGCCTTGCGTGCGTTCGACCAGTTGGCGACCGGCTTCGTTGAGAAATAACAGGCGGCCTTGCGCGTCGGTGATGCTCACGCAATCGGGCGTAGCCTGTAACACAGCCGCCAGCCGCGCTTGCGAAGCCTGTGCGATTTGGCGCTCTTCGGCTTCATAGGCCATCGCCACGAAATCAGCCACCGAGGCGGCGAAGGTTTCTTCTTCGGGCGACCATTCGCGCGACGTGCCGATGTGTTCGTGGCAAACCACGCCGATGTGGCGACCCAACGCGCGAATCGGCGAATCAAGCATCGAACTGATGTTGTTCGGTCTTAGATAACATTCGCTGAATTCCGCCGTACGTTCGTCGGTGTGCGCGTCGTGCGCAGCAATCGAACGATCAGCGGCGAGCGCCGCAAAGTAATGCGGAAAGTCTGTCGCAGTCAATCGCATGCCGTATGAGTGACGTTCGTCTACGGCCTCGAATAAATCCTGACAGATGATCTCTGTGTGCGCTTCGTTAAACAGCCATATGCTGACGCGCGCCGTGTCCAACGCCTGTGCGGTCACTGCCGTAATTTCCTGCAACGAAGACGTCAGTCCGTTTTGCCTCCATGCCGTGCTGCGCGAGAGTTCGCCTAGCGCGCGATTGTGGCGGCGCAAGTGTTCGTTAAACGTCATCACCGAAGGCGTGGCGGGTTCGACGTTCTCATTGGCGGAAGGGAAGTAATCGGGCGGCAGGCTCGGAGTTGGGGGAACACTGTGCTCAATCGGCAATTCCACTGAAGGTGAAACAGGTGTAGGAAGGCTTTCTGATTCAGTAAGCGGGCGCAGGCTGGATACCACATATTGCCCGTTGTCCATTTGTCGTCGCGTGAGTTCGACGGGGAATTCTGTGCCATCGCGATGCCAGCCGAAAATTTCTACGATCTCGCTCACACCGTTGAATTGCTGATCCGTAATGCCGAAAGGAAAACGCGGCAGATCGGCATTGCGCGAACGTTTCGCCAGCAAGGCCAATGCTTTTTCGCCGAGCATTTCGGTGCGGTCATAGCCGAATAATTGTTCCGCCAATCCATTGAGTTGGACGATGCGTCCGCGCTCATCAGTCACCATCATCGGTTCGGGCGCGTATTCCAAAAATTGCGAGAACTGTGCGGCGGCAGACTCCGCAGGCTCCGGCTCCGGCGCCTCATTCATTTCGGGCATTTGGGGCATTTCGGGCACGACGGGCGAAGCTACGATGACGGGATCAGGCGCTTTGAGTTGAGCCATCACTACCGGTTCCACCACGAGTTGCGGAGGCGCGACTTCGATGATGGGGGTTATTGCTTCAATTACGGATGCAGGTGCAGGCGCGGCCACAGGTGCGGCTTCGATAACTACAGGAGGTGCGACGGGAATCGGCACGGCTTGTGGCACAGGCGGCGGCGCAATGGGCGGTTGCTCGTAAGAGAACGTCATTAATTCAGGCAGCGCAGCATTTTGCATTACCGGGTGCATTGCCGGAGGCGCAACCGGTTCAGGCTCAATCATCGGCATCGGCATTACGGCTTGCGCAGGGCCTGCGTATACCGGTTCCGGCGCAGCGACTGCGTTAGGCATAGGGTTCGTTGGCGGAGCCATGAAAACAGGCGCGGCAGGCGGCGCGGGAATGTCTTGCGGTGCGATTACGATGGGTTGTGGCTCAGGGGCGCTTACCGGCGGCGTAGCAGCAATCGGCGAGAACGCGGTCAAAGGCAGCGGCAGTTCGGCATAAGGGCGCAGCCTGACTGTGATGCGTTCGGCTACGTTGGCGGGCGCGACCGGCTTGGGAGCTGCTGCCGGAGCCGCTGGATGCACGGGCGCGGGAGCTTCGCGGTACTCATGACCGATGGCGACGACGACCTGTTCGCCATTGCGGCGGGTCAGCGCGAAATTGAACACCATCGAACGCCGCACAGCGCTGGGCAACAACAATGTGATTTGCCAATCGTTCAGGCGTCCGCTGGGTGAGAGTAACAACAGTTCAGCGGGTACGAACGCGGCGGCGTATTGTCCGAAGACCGCCGTGGCAGGCGTGCCGATTAAACTGGTCGAAGGCATATCCAGTAATTCACTGGCGTAACGGTTCACCCATGTGAGGCGTCCGTAACTGTCGGTGATGATGACCGCGTCGGTGAGGGCTTCGAGCGCGCCTTGCAACAATTCTGCCGTGTTGGGTTGTGACTTTTCGTCATACGAACTGATTGAATTCAGCAGCGAAGAACTCCAATCCATGCTTCTGCCCGCTGGCTGTGCTTGTGGCGCGCGTTGCGGTGGTGAAGCCGGTTGCTTGACGCGTGAGGGCGAGTCGAAGCTCGCGCGTCTTCCACTATTGGCACTATTGGCACTATTGGCATTACTGGCACCACTGGCTTGATTGGCGCGCGAAGGTTGATCGAAATTCGCGCGCGGCGGTGCCGCCTGGCGCATTTGATCGAGATTGCCTTGTGGCGGACGTTGCGGCGCACGAGCCGGTTGATTGGAATTCGGCGCGCGTCGTGCCGAAGGCTGATCGAAATTGTTCAGCGCGGGATTTTGCCCAATTGCCGGGCCTACGGAATCGTTGGGTTGTGCGGGTCTGTGCATTCCTGAAGGCTGGTCAAAATTGACCGGGCGACGAACTGCCGACGATTGGTCAAAGCTCACGCCTGGTTGTGCGCGCGGCAAAGGCGGAGGCGCGAAACCTGAGCGCAATCCATCCAGGTCATCGTCTGCTAACAATTCTTGTAGGCGGTTTTCAAGAAAGCCTTCGGGTAAGTTATTCATCCAACATCCATCCTTATTTTCATCACCTTGCCGAATAACTTGAATGGCCCAGTCAGGCAGTTGCGCGCTTTAGAATTGAGCGAAAAGGGAATGCTGAATGTGAATCGCTGACAGGCAGTAATACGAGGAGGCGGGATGCTCCTGATAACGAGACATTAGAGAGACAAGGGCGCTGCCTTGCAATCAGAACTGGAGACTTCAAGCTGCTGACTTCTTAAAGGGTTTAAGAAGCACGCGGATTATAGCCACAACCTGTAACCTGTCCAACAATTTTTTTCCCGGCCCACCCACTACCAAGGATGTATTTTCCGGCAAAAAAAGATTTTGCGACAAACTTGTCAGACTTTTTAACGGTTTGGATCAATCCAGGTTTGACAGTCCAAAGGCAGATGCATATTCTTAGCACTCCCAAACGCGGAGTGCTAAGTCGGTCGTGTCTGACAAGGCATGATTGATAAAGCCTGAGCTAGTTACGCTCAAGTTTTATCGCTTTGTGTTTGCGGAGCATTCACAATTTACCTTTAACAACACTTTGAACATCTCGAAAGGAGTTCATTTATTATGGCTAGTTCGATTCGTCCGCTGAACGACCGCATCATTGTGCGTCGTGTGGAAGATCAAGAGCAGATGCGTGGCGGGCTTTATATCCCCGACACCGCGAAAGAAAAACCGCAGGAAGGCCTGGTCATCGCTGTCGGCCAGGGCCGCATTCTCAACAATGGCGAGCGCGTAGCGATTGACGTGAAAGTCGGCGACAAATTGCTGTTCGGCAAATACGCCGGCACCGAAGTCAAGCTCGACAACGAAGAATATCTGATTCTGCGCGAAGACGATGTGCTTGGCATCATTGAAACTGCTGCCAAAGCAAAAGGCGCGAAATAACTAACGTGGGAGAGGCGTAGAACAGGCTTCAGCCTGTTACTGCTCCTGTCACTGCTGAGGGGAAAACAAAAATATGGCTAAACAAGTGATTCACGGTGAAGATTCCCGCCAGGCGATTTTGCGCGGCGTTAATCAACTCGCCGATGCAGTGGCGATTACGCTGGGCCCCAAAGGCCGCAACGTAGTCATTGACAAGAAATTCGGTTCGCCCACCATCACCAAAGACGGTGTGACGGTGGCGAAAGAAATCGAACTCAAAGATTCGCTCGAAAACATGGGCGCGCAAATGGTGCGCGAAGTCGCGTCGAAAACTTCTGACGTAGCCGGTGACGGCACGACGACCGCCACCGTGTTGGCGCGTGCGATTTTCAAAGAAGGTGTCAAAACCGTCGCGGCGGGTGCAAACCCGATGGCGCTGAAACGCGGCATTGACAAAGCCGTCGAGAAAGCCGTCGAAGCGATTCACGCCATGTCGAAGCCCGTCAAAGGCGACGCGATTGCGCAAGTCGGTACGATTTCGGCCAACGGCGACCTCACCATCGGCGGCATCATTGCCGAAGCGATGAAGAAAGTCGGCAAAGACGGCGTCATCACAGTCGAGGAATCCAAGTCGCTCGAAACGTCGCTCGAAGTGGTCGAAGGTATGCAGTTTGATCGCGGCTACCTTTCGCCCTATTTCGTGACCGACAGCGAACGCATGGAAGCCTCGCTCGAAAATGCGCTGATTCTGTTGCACGAAAAGAAAATCAGTTCGATGAAAGACCTGCTGCCTTTGTTGGAGCAAGTCGCGCGCGCGGGCAAGCCGCTCGTCATCGTCGCTGAAGACGTGGAAGGCGAAGCCTTGGCGACGTTGGTCGTCAACAAGCTGCGCGGTACCTTGCAAGTTTGCGCCGTCAAAGCGCCCGGCTTCGGTGATCGCCGCAAGGCCATGCTCGAAGACATCGCCATCCTGACCGGCGGCAACCTCATTAGCGAAGACCTCGGCATCAAGCTCGAAAACATCAAGCTCGAAGACCTGGGTCGCGCCAAGAAAGTCACCGTAGAC
>JANNUY010000774.1:0-4525 GCA_031414155.1 Acidobacteriota bacterium | reverse complement strand
GGCATTCACTCTTCGTCCCAGCGGGACGGTTGAATTTAGGCAGGTCGTTCACGGCCTGCAAGCGCGAAGCCGAAATCGCGCGTCCCAGCGGAACGATTGAATAAGGCGCGTCAGATTCAATCGTCCCGCTGGGACGCGAATCCAACGTCGCTCGTTACAGGCCGTAAACGACCTGCCTATATTCAACCGCCGCCACGCGGCGAAGAATACTAAATTCAACCGCCGCCACGCGGCGAAGAATACCTGCAAAGAAACTTAGTTTCCGGAGTATTGAGCTAACGCACCTTGATGCGCACGGCATTGGTGATTTTGCCGTCAAGATTAAAAACCAAATCGGTTTCGCCTTTGCCGCGCAAACTTTCTGGGATGAATAGATTGATTTGATCGAGGCCGATGAGTTGGCCTTGCGTGCCTGCATACGCGGGAACGAAATCAATGCCAGCGGTGGTGGCGGTGGGTTGGCCTGAAAGAAAGCGGAAGCCCGTGCCAAACAAGACCGCGATGTTGCCCACCTGAAGCTCAACTGGGCTGCCGTCGTCGTTCGCCATCAAAATCGGATAGCTTTGTCCGCCGTCGTTAGAGGCTATAGCGGCGGGCGCTCCTTTGCCATTAGCCAGCCGCGTGAAAATGCCCGGACTGACATTTGCCAGTGTGAAGCGCGCGACCGCCACGCCGCCGGTTTGATTGCGTATTGCCACTGTCGCCGGGCCGGGCGTCAGGCTTTCGGGAATCTGAAAATTGATTTGCCCGGGCGAGACGAAAAAGAGAGGCGCTGGGATGCCGTTCACATAAACCGTCGTGCCATCCAACGTGGTGGGCAACGTCGCGGTTGATAGCCCCACCGTGCGCGTCGCCAGCCCGGTGCCGAAGACGGCGGCAATGCTGTCAGGCGCGACGCTCAAGCTATAACCGGCGGCGTCGGTCACGGCGGCGGCGGTTTCACTGGCTTGCACGTTCAGAAAAACGGGAGCCGAAATCACGCCTTGCCCGGAACGAACCTGTAAGGTCAAGACTCCCGGATTGGCGCGTGACGCCGCCGGAATTTGCAGCGCGATTTGTCCGGTGTTGAGGTTGAAACTGTATTGCGCCAACTGCCCGTTAATCAGCGGCACGCTCGCCAAATCAAGGTTGGCCGCCAGCACGTTGATGGTTGCAGTGGTTGAGCCTGTCGCTAGGGTATAAGTACTAGCTTGGAGTATGACCGGAGGCGTAGAAAAACTTCCGTCTAATTGTCCGCGCATCGCTCCTCCGGGGTGCGCAGAGGTGAGCAAGTTAACGTAGTGGTTGCTTGGTGAATCAAGCATACGAATTAAATTGGGAACCAATAAGAGATTGGTAACTTGAAGAGTTTGCCTGAAAGTCCCTTTCCCAGTTGCTGAGATAATCGGGTTAACGGGAGTTATCCCACTATCAAGTCGAACGGCTCCGTTGATGTTTGCGTTTCCTTCCTGAAGATATAGTGAGCGAATCGTCACCGCCCCCGGAAAGTCATAAGCCACCGTAAAATTCACATTCCCGCCGACAATCTCTCCCTTCGCGTTGCGAGTTGGATAGACCGTAATCGTAGCGGTGCCTGTTGCATTGAGGCTGACGGGAGGGACTTCGTTAGCGGGGCTGAGGGCGACGGTGCGGGCGAGGGTTTCGGTGAAGCGGGTCGTTTGTCCGCGTATGGCTCCGGCGGGATGCGTGCTGGTGTGCAGGTTGACGTAAAAGCTGGCGGGATTAGCCAGCAGCCGTTGCAGCACGGTGAGGTTCACGGTGGCGACCTCACGGTTGAAGACGCCTTCGCCGTTGGGAAAGGTTAGGGCGTTACTGCTCGAAAGGCCGGTGTCGAATTGCACGGGGCCGTTGGTGCGGTTGTTGCCTTCGTGCAGGTGCAATCCCTGAATGGTGACGCTGGCGGGGAAGGCGACAGTCGCCAGCAAACTCATTTTCGCGTTGGTGATGTTTCCGGCAAAGTCGCGGGTCAATTCGATAGTGAGTTGCACTCCGCCTGAAGCCGTCAGGTTGGTGACAGGCGGGAATTCGTTGGCCGGGCTCAACGGTACGGTGGCTTGTATGGTTTCAGCGTGTATGGCAGTTGCCATGAAAAACCAAAGGGACCAAATAGAGGCGATTAGCAGCAACTGCACGAGGCAGCGCCGGTTGATTCGGCACATAACACTTTTCCTTGCAGGGAATTTTAGGTTGGGTTCAGGTGGGTGATAGCCGATGGCGGCTACCAAGTGAAAACCTGCGCCAGCGCGTGGGGCGCTGGCGCAGGGAAAGGGAGTGAATAACGGTGCGGGCAGTTTGTTTGCTTACTTAACTTTGATGCGAACTGTGTTGGTCGCCTTGCCGTCAACGTTGAACACCAAGTCGGTTTCGCCTTTCCCGCGCAGGCTTTCGGGAATGGTCAGGTTGATTTGATCGAGTCCGACCAGCGATCCCTGTGCGCCTGCGAAAGAGGGCGTGAGGGTTATGTCGCCTGCGGTGGCCGTCACCACACTGGTCGAATGAAACCGTAAGCCCGTGCCAAAAAATACGGCGATGTTGCCGACTTGAATTTCAGCGGGCGTACCGTCGGCGTTGCTCAGGCTCAGCGGGTAAGTCAGCCCTCCATCGGCGGAAGCCACCGCTGCCGGAGCGCCTTTGCCGTTAGCCAGACGAGTGAAGATGCCTGCCCCGACGGGCGCGACATTTATTACGGTGCGAGCGATTCGATTAACGCCGTTATTCACAATCACTGTGGCCGGGCCGGGCACAGTGTTTTCGGGCACCAGAAAATTGATTTGTCCGGGTGAGACGAAAAACAGTGGGGCAGCAACGCCGTTGACATAAACCGAAGTGCCCGCCAGGGCATTGGGCAGAATGGCACCAGTGCTGGCGGAACTCGTCGCCAGGTTCGTTCCGAAAAGCGAAGCAATGCTTTCAGGCGCGACGGTGGTGCCGTAACCGGCGGCATCCAGCACAGCGGCGCTGGTGCTGCCAGCGGCTGCGATAACGATGGCTACCGGTTGCGAAATCAATCCGTTGCCGTTGCGAATTTGCAGCGAGATGACGCCGGGCGTGGTGAGCAGATTGGCCGGAACCAATAACGAAATCACGCCCGTCGCGGGATTGAAAGTGAATTGCGTCGGTTCGCCGTTGATCAGGGGTTCGCTGGCGACATCGAGATTAGCAGCCAGGGTCGTGATTAGTTCTCCGGTATTGCCGGTGAACAAAACGTAATCGCTCACCAGCGCAATAATCGGGGCCGGATTGAACGAGCCGCCGAGTTGCCCGCGAATCGCGCCGCCCGGATTTTCTCCTGTGTGCAAATTGACATAGAAACCCGCCGGATTGACGAGCAGCCGCGTCATTGCACCGATGCTGGCAGGCGTGGTCAGCAAGACGGTTTGGCTGAAAATGCCGCGACCGGCTGGGTTGACGATGGTGTTCGTTGCGCTCAGGCCGGTATCAATGACGATGCCCCCATTCACGCCAGCGGGGCTTTCGTGAATGTGCAAGCCGCGCACGGTGATGGCGGTGGGGAAGTCATAACCGACCGAGAAATTCACTGAACCGCCCGTGACTGCGCCCGCTAAGTTGCGCGTGGGATTGACCGTAATCGTCGCCGTACCGAAAGCATTTAGGGTGGTGATGGGTGGCACTTCATTGGCAGAGTTGATCGGGACGGTTATCGCCAGATTTTCTGACAATCGCGTGATTTGCGCACGTATCGCGCCGCCAGGGTTCACCGTCGTATGCAGGTTGACATACCAACCCGCCGGATTGGCGATGAGTCGTGCCAGCGCATCGAGGTTCACGGTGGCTACGTCACGGTTGATGATGCCGGAACCGTCGGTGAAAACCGGCCCGTTGGCAGCGCTGATCCCGGTGTTGAACACCACGGGGCCGTTCGTGCGGCTGTCGCCTTCGTGAATGTGCAAACCCGTGATGGTGACGGCACCGGGAAAAGCTATCGAACCAAGAAAGTTCATACGCGCGCTGGTGATCGTTCCGGCGCTGTTGCGCGTTACGTCAATGGTCACGAGCATTCCGCCCGTCGCATTCAGGTTCGCGATGGGCGGATTTTCATTCAAGGGGCTTAGGCGCACGAGCGCATAGAGTGTTTCAGCTTGAGCCGAAACCGCCAACAGCACACATAAAGCTGCGAGGCGGCACGCTACGGACAAACTTGAAGCATGGAATTTCTGCATATCAATACCTTCTTTCAGAGAGAGAGGGAGATCATTTTTTTAATCCCTGTGGTTAGGTGGTGAGTTATGCGCGTTGTGCTTCCTGTGCCGACGCTCATCTCGTCGGCACAGGAGGTTAGTTACTGCTTGGGTTTATGGGAATTTGATGCCGTATGGCATCGTGCCTATTGCATTGTGATTGTTACTGTATTCGTGGCCTTTCCCGCAACAGTGAGTACCACGTTGACCGAACCGCGTCCGGCCAGCGCGGGAACTAAACGGATGTTCGCCTGATCGAGTCCGGCGAGGCCGCCTTGCGTACCGGCGTAAAGCACTTCGGCATTGTCGCCGCCGATGGTGCAGGA
>JANNUY010000773.1:0-4059 GCA_031414155.1 Acidobacteriota bacterium | reverse complement strand
GCATTGCCTGAGTTCATCATCAAACACGCCTTGTCTCATCCTTTCGCTCTCTCAGTCAGGCGCGCTACACTAAGCCACCGTTCAAGCAAACCATTCACGCGCATTCTCGTCAGACGATTTGCCAGCCGACTTGGCAAATATTTTTCGCTGACCTGATTGCCATCGCCCTCCCAAGTTGGGTTTGCCTGGCGCGTTCAACTCGTATCCCAATTTACCTCGTCCCCCGTCACAGACTTTGTTACCGATGAAAAACCCTATGCCCCAATCGCCACCTCTCGCTGTGGCCGAACAACTCAAACAAGACAACGAAGCGCGCCTGACCGGCCTCATCAATTCGGTCATGGACGCCATCATCAGTGTCAACGAACAGCAACACATTGTGCTATTCAACCCCGCCGCCGAGCAGATGTTCGGTTACACGCAGGCTGAAATCATGGGCGAATCGCTGACGTTGCTCATCCCAACACGCTTTCGCGCCGGACACGAACAACACATTCAACGCTTCGGCCAGACCAGTACGACGACGCGCACGATGGGCGCGTTGGGCGCGATCAGCGGAGTACGCAAAAGCGGCGAAGAGTTCCCGATTGAGGCTTCGATCTCGCAAGTCGAAGCCAACGGGCAGAAACTTTTCACCGTGATTCTGCGCGACATCACGCGGCGCAAACAGGCCGAAGAACGTTTGCAGGAACAGGCGGCGCTGCTCAATCAGGCGCGTGAAGCCATCATCTCCTGCGATCTGGCAGGCCGCGTGCAGTATTGGAACCACGGCGCGGAACAGCTTTACGGCTGGACGGCAGAAGAAGTGATTGGACGCGACATGCGCGAGCAGATGCACCGCGATCAGCCTTCCAATCTGTCAGAAGTGCGCAGCGTGCTATATGACAAAGGCGAGTGGCTGGGTGAACGGCCCTACCTCACCAAAGACCAGCGAGAAATCATCACCGAATGCCATATGACACTGGTGCGCGACGAAGCGGGGCAGCCGAAATCAATTCTCATCATCAACAACGACATCACCGAAAAGAAACAACTCGAAGCCCAGTACTTGCGCGCGCAACGCATGGAAAGCATCGGCACGCTGGCGGGCGGCATCGCGCACGATCTGAACAACATTCTCTCGCCGCTCTCGATGGGTTTGCAGATGATGCAGATGAAATACCCGGATGAATACGCGCAAAAGATGCTGGGCATGATGAATACGAACGTGCAGCGCGGCGCTGAGATGGTGAAACAGATTCTGCAATTCGCGCGCGGCGTGGGCGGCGAACGCATCGCGTTGCAACCCAAACACATCGTAAGAGAATTGCTCAAAATGGTCGGCGAAACCTTCCCGAAATCCATCGCGATCAAACAGCAACTCACTGAAAACCCTGCGCTGGTGTTGGGGGATGCGACGCAGCTTCATCAAGTGTTGCTCAACCTGTGCGTCAACGCGCGCGATGCCATGCCGATGGGCGGCACGCTCGCCATCAATTTGGAGAACGCCGACATCAAAGCCAGCTATCCACCGGTCGCGCCCGATGCAAAGCCTGGTCTGTATGTCGTGTTGAGCGTTGCCGACACGGGCGAAGGCATCGCGCCCGAACATCTGGAACGCATCTTCGATCCTTTCTTCACAACCAAAGAGCAAGGCAAAGGTACGGGGCTGGGACTTTCGACCGTCTTCGGCATCGTACGCGCGCACGACGGATTCATCACCGCCGAAAGCGTGGTCGGTCACGGCACGCAATTCAAGGTTCACCTGCCCGCGCATGTCAGCGAAACCGTTCAGCCAGCCGAACCCAAACACCACGACACGCCCGTCGGACAAGGCGAATTGATTCTGGTGGTGGACGACGAAGCCGCCATCCGCGAAATGAACCGCGCCGTACTCGAGGCTTACGGCTACCGCGTACTCACCGCCGGCGACGGTGCGACGGCCATCGCGCTTTACGCGCAGCACCAAGCCGACGTGCAACTCGTACTCACTGACGTAATGATGCCCGTGATGGACGGCATCACCATGATTCGCACCTTACGTACGCTCAACCCCGACTTGCGCGTCATCTGTTGCAGCGGCACTTCCGGCGTCGGCCAGAACGAAGCACTCGCGCAACTCAACATCCAACATATTCTGACCAAACCACTCAACGTAGAGACGCTGCTGCACGCCGTAGCGCAAGCCCTCAAAGAGTAAAGCCCCTGCGCTACAACATCAGCGCCGCTGCGCTCGGACGCGACGAAACGGCAAAGCGTTTCTTCGCCAAACGAATCATCTCATCGCGGCTGCATTGCATGGCGCGATACTGCGGCAACATGCCTGCCAGTTTCGTCGGCACGGCGGCATCAGCCATTTCGACCAGAATCGTCAGCCGCGCTTGCGGATCACACGCGCGCAAGTTTTTCAACGCCGCTTCCAGCAATTCGGGCGCGACGCTCAACAGCGCGAGATCGTATTGCTCATTGATGACGTAATCCCACTCTTCAGGAAAGAGGATGCTGGTTAGCTCTACGTGCTGGGTGCTGAAAACCGCTTGCAGCGGCGGAATGCGCTCTGCCGTATCGCACAGGATGAGTATGCGCGGCAGATGCGCTGTCGTTTTTTTCGTCGGTTGGCTCAATGGATTAACGGTTTGTTTGATACGTTGTAAGGCTTGCTGCAATTCGGTCAGTGCCAGCGGCTTGCGCAAGAAATCCAACGCGCCGCCACGCAAGGCCGCTACAACGTTGTCGTAAACCGCCTCACCCGTCACCATCAAGATCGCCGCGTGCGGCAAACGCACTTTCAGCTTGCGCAATAGTTCCAAGCCCGAACCGTCAGGCAAGTTGATGTCGAGCAAAATGACTTCGGGTTGTTCTTCAACCGCCACCGTCAAGGCTTGCGCGTTATCGGCAGCCTCAACGGTTTCATAACCCCAATCGGTCAACGCCGCGCGTAACATCCAACGTTGCGCCGCTTCATCGTCCACAATCAGCACTTTGTTTTTTTGCATACGCCTCTCAGCCAACTGCGCCGCATTCCACACTACGGCCTGCATTTCTGTCTTTGAGTCAGGCACGGCAAATCGCAGGCCACAGCACGCGAACCGTCGGAAGTTCGAGGCACATCAGTTGCCCTTGTTCATTACGCGGTGAATCAAGTGCGCAATATCACGCACCGCTGATGAATGCAGCGTAAAAATCCCCCCAATGCCAACGACACAAACCATGACTGAGTCAATCACACTTCATACTCATCACGGACTAACCGATGCGGAAGCCGCCGCGCGCTTGCGGCAATACGGCGCGAACACTTTACCAGAGCCTGTGCCTGATACGTTGTGGCAAAGGTTCGCGCGCCAGTTTCGCAATCCGTTGATGTACCTTTTGCTTTTCGCCTTGCTGGTAGATGTCGTCATTTGGGCTATCGAAGGCGCCAACGGTTTGCCCGTAGGTTTCACGGCCATCGGGCTGATTCTGTTGCTGAATGCGGGGCTGGGCGTTTATCAGGAAAACAAGTCAGAAGCCGCGTTGCAACAACTCAAGGCGCTGGCCGCTGCGCGCGTATGGGTGTTGCGCGAAGGAAAGCTGGCGCATCTGTCGAGCGCCGAACTCGTACCCGGCGACGTAGCGCGGCTCGAAGCCGGTGATCGCATTCCAGCCGATGGCAACTTCATAGAGGCGCAAGGCGTGCTGCTCGATGAATCAACCATGACTGGCGAATCAGTGCCGCTCGACAAAGGCGTCAACGACGAAGCGTTCAGCGGTACGTTGCTGGTGCGCGGCAAGGGCTATCTTGAAATTACGCGCACCGGCACGACCAGCGCGATGGGCAAGCTGGCTGAAATGATCGGCGGCATCACTGCCGAAAAGACGCCGCTCGAAAAACGCATGGAAGTGTTCGGCTATCAGGTCGCGCGCGCGATTTTGGCGCTCGCCGTCGTGATTGCCGTCGCGGGCGTATACGTCGAAGGCCTACATCGTATCGGCCACGTATTGCTTTTCGCCGTCGCGCTCGCCGTCGCCGCCGTACCCGAAGGCTTGCCCGCCGTCTTGACTTTGACGCTCTCGCTGGGCGTCGAACGCATGGCAAAACGC
>JANNUY010000772.1:0-14072 GCA_031414155.1 Acidobacteriota bacterium | reverse complement strand
TGCGCCGCGCCGGTGATCATGTTCTTGACGTAATCAGCGTGACCCGGGCAATCCACGTGCGCGTAGTGGCGGTTCTTCGTCTCGTATTCGACGTGCGCCGTGGCAATCGTGATCCCCCGAGCCTTTTCTTCCGGCGCGTTGTCAATCGAATCGAAACTACGGAAGTTAATCTTCGGATTATTCTTCGCCAGCACTTTGGTGATGGCAGCGGTCAAAGTCGTTTTGCCGTGGTCTACGTGGCCGATCGTGCCGATGTTGACGTGCGGCTTACTGCGGTCAAATTTCTCTTTCGCCATAACAGAAACCTTTTGTTCGCTCTCGAAAAATGGGTCTACTTACGTTATTTGAAGCCCACAACCGGACTTGAACCGGTGACCTCTTCCTTACCAAGGAAGTGCTCTACCAACTGAGCTATGTGGGCTTACTTAAAACCGGGAAAAATGGAGCGGGCGACGGGACTCGAACCCGCAACACCTAGCTTGGAAGGCTAGTGCGCTACCATTGCGCTACGCCCGCCCGTGCGGAACAAAAATGCAGGGGGCAGGATTCGAACCTGCGTAAGACGTTAGTCTGTCGGGTTTACAGCCCGATGCCATTAGCCACTCGACCACCCCTGCGGGTTAAATTTTCAAGAGCCGGTGAAGGGACTCGAACCCCCGACCCTCTGATTACAAATCAGATGCTCTACCAACTGAGCTACACCGGCCAAAGCCGTTTTGATCGGCTTTGACACGCATAGTAAGAGCAAAGACCGTTCGCACGAATTTGGCATACTAAACAAAGGTCGCAGGTTTTGACAAGGCGCGTTGAAAAAAATCTCTATGGAGCGCAAAAATTGATGTTGAAAAAGCCGAACGCCTCTATACAAAAGAGGCGTTCGGCTTTTTTTCTGCTTACTGGAAGCGCACTTTCACCGCGTTGATCGCTATGCCTCCCACCGTACCGGTTAGGTTTACCTCACCGCGTCCGCGCAGGTTGGCGCGGACGTTCGTGAAGTTGAGATTGATTTGATCGAGGCCGACGAGTTGGCCTTGCGGGCCAGCGTATAAAGCCGGAGCCGCTTGATCGCCGACTTTTAGTTGCACCTGAGCTACGCCACTCACGCCGCGAATGCCTGTGCCAAACAACACGAGGAAGAGTTGGTCGGCGTCAGGGCCTACGTCGAGTGCGCGGGGAACCCAGGTTCCGCCGATGAACTCGGCTACGTCTTCGTAAACCAACACGCCGCCGGGTTTGATGCGCAGCAGTTGCGCGGCGGGCACGCCTTGCCCGGTGGCGTTGGTAGTGAAAAAGCCTGGAGCCAAGCTGACAATGGTGACGCGCTGGTCGGCGAAAAGCGTCCCGTTGATGCGCACCTGAATGAATGCGTCTCCGAGCGCAGTATTTTCGGGAATCTGAAAGTTGATTTGCCCCGGCGAGACAAAGAACAAGGCGGAGCGGCGTGTGGTGGGCAAGACTTCAAGACTGTCAATGTTGTCAACCACTACCACTTCAGTGTTGCCGAGTTGCGTGGGCAGTGGAATCGTCGTCCCGCTGACCGTAATCGTTGCCAGATTCAAGCCAAACATCGCCACAATGGAACCGGGAGCGAGTTTAAGGTCGTTGACGTAACTCGCGGCAGACACGTTAGCGATGCGGGCGGCCTGCCTCACGTCGAAAGTTTGATTGTTGATGCGAATTTGCGCAGTGCGTTGCGTCGCTCCGGTGTTTTCGCCTACCGAAAAATTGATGACCGAGCGCCCCGTGCCGCTGGTCGGACTGGTGATCGTGACCCACGGCTCAGTGGCAGAGAGCGTCCAGCCGCAGGTTCCGTTGCCGACGTTGAGCGTAAAGCCTGAATCCGTCGCGGTTGAACTCAGCAGCAGCCCCGCCAGTCCCGTACCCGCAGCGTTGGCAAAGCTGAATGCGCAACCCGACACATTGAAACCAAATGCGTTCGATGTGCCGCCGCCGGGGGTTGGATTCACGACTGTGATGGTAGCGGTTCCGCCGCCTGCCAAGTCGGCGGCAGTAATTGCCGCTTCGAGTTGAGAACTGCTGCGAAAGGTCGTCACACGTTCCTGATCGTTGAAGCGCACGCGCGAAGCCGCGTTGAAATTCGTCCCATAAATATTGATCGCCACGCCACTGGTGCCGGTTTGCCCGGCGGGCGGATCAATTGCCGTAATCGTCGGCAATGGATTGTCGGTGCCAATGGTGAGCGGCAACGCACCCGATTCGGTGCCGCCCGCCGTGAAGACGCGCACTTGCGCCGTACCCGCAGCGGCGACATCGGAGGCTTGCAACGCAATGCTCAAGCGCGTGTTGCTCAGGTACGTCGTCGCACGATCTGCGCCGTTAAAGCGAATCACCGAATTGCGTTGGAAGTTGCGGCCATTAGCAAAAAGCGTCACGTTCGCGGTATTAGCGGCGACGATATTCGGGCTTAGGTTGGTGAGTTGCGGCGCGAGCGCCGTGCCGTAAGTCGAACTGAAAATCGCCCGTGCCATGAAATTCGCGCCCATCGGTACGACGCCCATCGAACCGAACGCCGACCAGTTCGCGCCGTCATTTGTCGTAAGCCACGAACGCCCTTGCGCGCGTGTCGTATCTGCCGCAAAGCGCACGCCCGAAGCGCCCACGTTCATGCCGACGTAAACGTCTCCGCTGTTAATCGTCAGCGGCGTAGCGAAGCGAAACTCGACATACCGCGTTTGCGGCAAGGCTGGAATCGTGACGGTTTGATTGATTAGCAACGAAGGCGACGCGGGCGGCTGCCCGGTGCGGCTGGCATCAACGAAAGCAATCAGGCGAACTGAAAGCCCGGCTTCAGTGCCTTGCGGCATCAGGATGCGAATGCCTTCGAGCCGCGACGGATAACGCGAAGGTTGATAGCGATTGACGACCGTCGTGTTGGCGCGGTCTTGCGATTCTTCGCGGCTGGTGTCGGCGATGGATTGAAAGTCGAAAGCGCGTCCGTCAGGGTTGATGTCATAGCCCATAAAGCTCAACGTCGTGAGGTCGTTGAAAGTCATTTCTTCGCGGTCGCCGTTCGCCGCTGACGGATCCATGATGCCGATGAATTGCCCTGACAACAGATCGTCGCGCCAGTGGCTGGCTTGGCGTTGGTCGCCATTCGTACCAGAAGGCGTCGCGGTCGAGAGCGCGAATTCGTCGCCGATGAAATAGCTTTGCGCGCCGCCCGCCATCATCGCGCGTGGACGCGCCGCCACTGAATTGAAATCGAGCGGCCCATTGCGGAAGCGGAAGAAATCCCACGGAGCCGGAAAGATCGGCGTGTTGATCGTAAGCTCTTTGAAACCCGTCCAACTTGAAAAGCCCAGCGCGTGGCCGATTTCGTGAACGGCAGTCGCTTCGAAATCAATCTTGTCGCTATCTATGCCGTCGCTGGGGTCGAAGTCGAAAGGGATGGCCGAATTGAAACCAATCGAAGGCGGGCCGAAATCAAGCAAGTCTTGATCGTCTGCGATCTCGAGGCCGCGAAAGTTCACGAGCGTCGCGCCGGTGTTGCGCGTAGTGCCGACATCGGTGGGCAAGCCAGCAGTGGGCAGGGCATTCATAAAAGTGGCTTGCTGCGGGTTGTTGGTGAAATCCCGCAGCGCCTCGCGCATAAAGAAATAAGGGTTAGGGAAGGTCGGCAACTCTTCAAAGCCGAGAAATATCGGGTCAGTCGAACCGATGATGTTGGCATTGGGATAAGGCGTGCCGAAACGCATCGTACCGAAATCAACCGCAAGTTTGATGGTAATCGGAGTACGCAATACGTTCTGCCACTTGGCGGCGGCGCGCTGGAAAGCGGCTTTGGCGAGCGGAAACATTTCGAGTTGCGGCGTGCCTTCGAGTTGAATGGTCAGATTGCCCTGCCGCGTGCTGCGCAAGCGCGTATCGCTCAAATCATGCAACTCAGCCCCGCGCGCCGAGAGCGGAAAAGCGCGGGCTTCGCTTTCGCTGATCGGACGACACTCGCTGCCCGTCGGAGTCTGCACGGTGATGAAGCCGTAGTTCTCAAAACGTTTGAACGCGCCAGCCGGGACTTTGGGCTTCGGCGTCGTTTGCGCTTGCGGTTGCCCCAGCGGGAAAGAGATCAGTAAAGCCAGCAGGCCAATCAGTCCGAAGATGGCGAATAAGCGCGGTCGTGTGAACGACGGAATCAGGGATTGCATAGATATTTCTCTCAAGTGATTGCTTATGAACAATGATATTGCTGCTTTGGGAGAGTGCGATGGTTGCAAACGTTTGAATGAGTTATTCAATAATAGGTTGCAGGAAAGTTTGACGAAGCAAAATATCGTAACAGGATACGGCGAAAATACTGGCTAATTTGGTTGCGCTTGGCAAGCGCAGCGACTGCCATTTATTGAATGCAAACGCCTGCGTTTTCACAGCTCACTTATCATCTATTTTCATCCGCCAAATTTCGGCGCGCTCTTCTTCGGTGAAGCCATACAGTTCGCACACAGTTTCATCCAGCTTGTCGTACTCGCTGAGCTGCCCGTATAGCAGATATTTGCGCGGCAAGTCGGCCTTGAGCAATTTGCGCGTGAGGCGTTCGGCTTGCGTGACCAGCGTCGCCGCCGGGCGATTGGGCAAAGGCAGGCGGCTTAATTCTGACGGGCCGCATTCCACCGCACTCAGCGGACGATTGAAGATCACGAAGTAAAAATACCACCGTGCGAACGAACTGTTCAGCAAGGCGCAAAGCAATTCCAAACTGAAGGGCGAATCACCGTGCGGGATCACTTGATTGACTGGATCAAGTGTCACTGCGCCTTGCCGATCAAGGGCGGTCATCAATACCAATGTGTCGAAAGGCTTCTTGAGATATTGCAAGGTGGGCGTTACGACCAGTTTGGGTTGGCGCAACTCTTCGAGTACGCGTTGCAGATAAGCGGGCGGTTCTTGGCGCGACAATTCGTCCGTGAGATGAAACTGACGCAGGTTAGAACTGGCAATCAGCGGCACGGTCGCTTGCGCACCGGCTTTGGTGCGACGGCGTTGCAGCCGCTGTCCGTGTTTGATCGCCGTAATTTCGCCCAACGTACGCCAGCGCGATAGGCGTTCGAGCAATTCGGTTCCTACGGCGCTGAGGTGTTGCGGCAAGGTCGGTGCGGGGCGCTCGACTTCGACCGGCTCAGTGATAATGGCGAGTTGGCTTTCGCTGGCAGCAGGCAAGCTGAATGTTTCACCAGGTGCTTCGCTCAAACCAGCGGGGCGGCGATAGAGAAAAATTTCTTGATCGAAGCGCGTGTCGTTTAGGGTTTCGCCCGCGTTGGCAGCGAGCAGCAATTCGTAATTCAATCGCAAGCCTGCGCGCGTAGCGGCCCAACCTTCGGCCAACGTGTGCGAGCGCGGAATCACCTGACAGGTTAAGGCTTGCGGTGCGCCAATCATACGCGGCAAATCGAAGAAGGCCGCCGCCAGATGTTTGGCGCGTTTTAGTTGCGGAAACAACGCACACCATTGTGCCCAGTTTTCTTTTTCTTTTACGGCTTGCGCCGGTGAGTTACCCAAAATCAAATCAAAGCCGCCGCGCAGCCCAAAAATTTCAGGAAAAGCATTACGCCATTTGAAGGTTTCTTCCGCATCCGCCGTTTCGGCTTCGTCAAACGCGCGACAGCCCAGCAACGCATCGCCACAGGCCAGATGTTCAGTGAGTCCGGGGGCCGTAGCGGCTTCGCGCATCGTGACGGTGAGCGCCGCGTCGGGACGGCTTTGTTCGACGGCGACGAGTGCGAGCCACAGGCGTTGGCGCGTGAGACGAACAGCGGCGGGATTACTGTCAACGGCAAATAAGCATTCGTTGATGAGTTTACGCTTGAGGCGAAACTCGTAATTGTGCTGTTGCGCGATGGCGCGGCCATAAAGCTCGACATCAAGTTTGGCGAGGGCCTCGGCAATTTCTTCGAGCATCGCGGCCAGCAAGTCGCCGCTGCCTGACGCCGGATCGCATACGCGGCAACTGAGCAAGGCGCGCGACATACGTTGGGCTTCGGTGCGCAGGAACAGATTGTGCAACTCGGCGAGTTGCACGTCAGACATTTCGAGCGCCGGTGGCAAGGCAAAAAATTGGTCGAGCGAGCCTTGCAACTCGCTTTCGGCCAACTGGCTGGATTCTCGCAACTTGGCGCACAGATATTCGGTGAGCGCGGCGCGGCACATCCAGCGCACGACGCGTGGCGGTGCGACAAAGCTCGGCGTGGCGCGACGGGCTGCCCCGGTGGCGGCAATTCCGCTGGCAGGTTCAGCCAACGCACGTGTCAATTGCGCGCAGGCGGTGTCGAGTGTGACGGTGTTGGGCGAAAGCTCTTCGCCGTTGAAGTCTGAGGCACGTTCCGACCATACAAAACGATAAGGCGTTAGGAGCGCGTCAAAGACGAATTGGCAGGTTTCGTTGTTGAGTGTCACGGCGGGAGCGGGCAAGCTCAACAATTCAGCGCCAGCCAGCACGCGCACGCGCGGCAAGACGAAGTTCGTATAAAAACTGTGGCTTTCAGGGTCAGCTTCGCAATGCAACTGGCATTGTTCTATCAATTGTTCCGGCAAGGCATGGCCCAGCCAGCCTTTCTCATCAAGCCAGCGCAACACGATGAACTGCTCGAGCAACGCAGTCGCAGCGGATTCAGAGCCTGCCACTTGCGTCACATGACGCAAGCACACCGCGAACGCCTGCGCGAAATCGCGGGGGCGCAGTCCGGTTTTTACCGTAGCGCGTGAGGCTACAGGCGACGTACCGTTAAAGGCTATTGCCGCAGTGTGGTGCGCAGACACTGGGCGGATCTGATCTACCTCTTTAGGTGGGACAACCAAGAGCATAGGGTAAACTTACCGTAAAGAAATTGCTGGTTTATAAAAACTGATACACGACCACCTTGCTCTTACGAGTGGAGGCGTCGGCGCAATGATTACGGAAAGATATTTGGGAGGTGCTTTTTATTCCGTTGGGGGAAAGCGCGTATTGTGCAAAAAATCAGTTGATCAATTCGGCCTGTCCAGATACCACAGACCCGCACGAAGCAAAAGCCGCAAACTTGTTCCTCATCACTTTCATGAAAAATTTATAGCGGCTCTGGGTTAGCAGTGTGGTTCGCTTGGCTATCAAGTTCTATTTTGCACTCCTCAGGCTCTGGGCAGTTGAATAGTGAATGTCGTGCCGTGTTCAGGTGTGGGTTCAAGCTCAGAGTCGAGTTCAATGCGTCCGTTGTGCAATTGCACAGCGCGGAAGGTTTGCGCGAGGCCGATACCGCTGCCTTTGGGTTTGGTAGTGAAATAAAGATTGAAGATTTTTTCGCGCACTTCAGGACGAATGCCGGGACCGTTGTCGGCGATGCTCAACCAGACCCATTCCTGCCCATCGGCTTGCGCTCGTCCGGTGGCGACAGTGAGTTTGCCGTTGGCTTTCTGCTCGGTCATGGCTTGGCAGGCATTGATGATGATGTTGAGCAGCGCCTGCTTGAGCAAGTCTGGATCGGCTTTGATATAGAGCGGGCCGATGCCGTATTGCTCAGTCAGGTTTACGCCTTGTGCGCGCAGATCGGCGGCGAGCAAGACGACTTCGCGCAACAGCGTGTTGGCATCTACTTCGATAAGTTTGACTTCGACAGGACGGGTGAAATCGAGAAAGGTTTGTACGACGCGCGTCAGCCGATTTACTTCTGAGGTAAGAATTTCGAGATGCTGTTGCGGGTCGAGTCCGGCATCGAGTTTGGCGGTGAGCAATTCGAGATGCAGCACCATTGAGTGCAGCGGATTTTTGACTTCGTGCGCTACGCCGGCGGAGATGCGGTTGAGTGCGGCGACTTTGCCTGCGAAATCGAGTTGCGTTTCAAGCCGTTGAATCGTCTCGAAATCGCGTAAGGTGAGCAAGGCTCCGGCGGGCTGTCCGCGATCTTGAAACAACTGCAACGAAGCCAGCACGGTTTGGGGCGCAGCGTTTCCTTGGGCAGGCAGTTCTGCGGTTTCCTGCAACGACTGATTGGTTTGAAAAGCCTTCTCGGTGAACACGGTCAATGGATGTTGGCGCGCGAGGGCTTCGCTCAAACGCAAGCCGCGCAAATGCCGCAGCTCATTCGACGCGCCGAGCGCGGGGTTCGCGGCCATCAATAACTTTTCGGCTTCGGCGCTGGCGAGCAACACGCGCTGTTCGCGGTCGAGCAGCAGAACGCGTTCGGTCAGATTGCCTACGAGTTGTTGCAACTGATCGCGGATGGTTTCGACTTCGGTGCGGCTGCCCGCGAAACGGCGTCCGAGTTCGCGCAAGCGTTGCGCGACGTTTTGCATGTCCTGATTGGGTGCAGCCGCAGGACGAGGAAGCATGGCTTCGGCTTGCGCATTGGTTTCGGCTTCGAGTTGTTCGATGCTTTTCATCAGTTCGCGCAGCGGCAGCAGCACGAATCCGCCGGAAAACGTAGCGACCAGAATGCTCAAGCCCGCCAGCATTGCCGCGCAAGTCAAAATCAAACTGACGGCTCCGGCGAGTTCGCGGCGTAACCGCGCGACGGGAATGCCCGCGACGATGGTGAGAAAGGGTTGATTGTCGAGACTGACGGCGTTTCTCGCTTCGATAACGTAATCGCCGCGCCAGACCTGCCAGAGCAACTTGATCCAGCGCGCGCGTTCGAGCTTTTCAAATGAAACGATGAACTTGTTTGGTTGCCGCAGGTTTTGCGGGTCGGCCACGGCGACTTCCTGACCGTCTTTGTTAATGAGCAGACAATAGGCGAAATCTTTCGTCTCGCCCGTCGTGGCTTGCAATAAAGTCATGACCGGCGGCGTTTCATTGAGGGCGGCGCGATTGAGAATGGCGGCCTGCGCAAATTGTGTGAGTTGATCGGTGAGTGTTTCGAGGGCGCGGCGTTTGGCGCTGAGTTGCTGGTGGGCCAGCCGCGCCAGTGCGAAACTCGCCAGCGCCGCGACCGACAGCAACACGAGCGCGATGCAAATCGTCAAATGGCGCGTTCGCACGCTTGGGTTCCAACGCATAGGCATTTTTTTCTCCGCCGCAAAGTGTCTCAGGAAACGAGGGTGGGTTTACACTCAGGTTCCGCGATTGTAAAGCATCGCGAGCGGGCCGTAACCGGGTTCGTTGCGGGAGTCAAAGTTTTAGCTATAATCCGCTCACTGATCGGTAAGTAACGCGACTAAAGATAACTAAAAGACAACAGGCAAGGTTTTGAGAAGGACCCACTAAAGAGCCTGTTCCCCATTCCTAAAGACAAGCAAGTAGTAACCAATATACGACTGAGTTTTGCTGACGATTGTGCAGGGCTAGCTGGCAAGACAGGCTAAAAAACACGCGAAGCATTCACGCTTACTTGGCGCTGTGTGCTTTTCGCGCTGGCAGTGTTGCCGATGACTGAATGGTTCTTCATTCATCTGTGATCTACGCGGTCAATGTTATGCAAGCCCATCTGAGGCTTTCGCCGTCTCCCACCGTTGGAGGCGAAATTAGCAGTACAAAACAAGGAGAAACACAATGAAACTCTCGAACTCATCTTTAACCACCCGCCTGCTTTATGCGGGTTGGTGTGTCGTGCTTCTGGCCGTAATGGCACTAGCACAAGCACCGACGGGTACGATTTCCGGCACGGTCATTGACGCCGCTGGCGCAGTGGTTCCGAACGCCAACGTTACGATCAAGAACAAAGCGACCGGTGCCGAACGCAAAGTTTCCACCGATGACAGCGGTAACTTTTCCGCTCCGTCATTAGCCGTAGGTGATTACGAAGTGACGGCGCAATCCAAAGGCTTTCGCACCACGTTGCGCGAATTCACCGTTGCCACCGGTTCCACCGTGCGCGCCGAGATGCAGATGGAAGTTGGGCAGCAAAGCGAAATCGTCACCGTCGCGGGCGATGGACAAGCGCAAATCAATACGGAATCGCATTCGATTGATGGCGTCATCACGCGACAAAAGATTCAGGAATTGCCGCTCAACGGACGCAGCTTTTTGCAACTTGCGTTTTTAGAACCGGGCGTTTCAGCTTCGGCTGGCTCAACCTCGCAATACAATTCGCTCTTTACCGTTTCGATCCTCGGCGGCGCGTCCGACAAAACCGCCATTACTGTGGATGGCGGCAACGTGCGCAATTCCATCGAAGGCAACACGGGCATGAACTTCTCGCAAGAAGTGATTCAGGAGTTCCAGCTTTCGTCTTCTAATTTCGATCTTTCAACCGGCATCACGAGCGTTGGTGCGGTGAACATCGTCTCGCGCAGTGGCGGCAATGATTTTCATGGTTCAGGCTATTACTTCTTCCGCGATCACAACATGTCGGCTTATCCGGGCTTGAAGCGCGTCTGTCAGGAAACGCCGAACAACCCGGTTTGCACAAATGCCGATTCCCGCAAGCGCGTCGAAGATCCGTTTTTTGTTCGCAGCAATCCTGGTGTCTGGATCGGCGGCCCGATCAAAAAGAACCGCGCCTATTTCTTTACCAATTATGAATACAGTCGGCAGGTTCAAACGTTCGTCGTTCAACCAAACGTGCCTTCGTTGGCAGGCTTGGCTGGTAACTTCAGCAGTCCGTACAACGGCCATTTGTTTAGCGCCAAATTCGATCTGAAAATCAATGACAAACACAACATGTTCGTGCGTTATTCGCGCGATCAAAACAAAGGCTTTGGCCCGAACGGAGGCCCAGTGCTGCCGTCGAACTGGCTGCAAAACACCAACAGTTCAAATCAAATGGTGACGGGCTTGACCTCGGTCTTCAAGCCGACGTTGGTCAATGATTTTCGCTTCAACTTTACCTATTGGCGCAACCGCAACCTGTTTGCTGACGATCAGGTTTGTGCCGGTTGTTTAGGCTTGGGTTTCGGACAGCTTTCGGTCAACGGCACGAACTTCACGGTGGGCAACACGTCCAATGCGACGCAAGGCCGTGATTTGTACCGCTACACTTTCACCGACAACTTAACTTGGCAAAAAGGTTCGCATCGCTTGCGCTTTGGAATGGAGTTCGAACACGCGCCTGGCACTGGTTTCTGGGGCTATTGCGATCCGTCTTGTGACGTCGCGGCTTCGCCCGAACTGATTCGCAGCGTAGTGCCCGCCGCACTCCTCGGTGCCCTTTTCCCCAACTTGCCGACGGTCATTCGCTCGAATGCCGACCTGCTCAATTTGCCTTTCCTCGGCGGTGTCGTAGGCGTGGGCGACCCGTCGCAACCCCCGCCTTACAACGTGGACAAAGCGAAGCTCAATCGCCGCATGCGTTTTTACGGCCAGGACTCTTGGAAGGCGACTTCAAAATTCACGCTCAATTACGGTTTGGCGTGGAATTTTGAAAGCACGCTAGTCAACCGCGATTTGGATAAGCCTAAATACTTGGCACCGCTTTACGGCAGCGACTTGAGTGCGACCAACAATAACTACAACAACTTCTCGCCTTCGCTGGGGTTGGCGTATGCGCCGAATAATAAGACGGTCATCCGCGCGGGAGCGGGAATTTATTGGGATACCGAATTGCTATGGCGGCGTTTGCAGGAACGCGCTTTTACCGGCCCGGTCGGCAATGGGCGTATTCAGGTTCCTAACACGGTATTCACTAATATCTTCCCCGGCATCTTTAACGTTAGCCGTGGTGGAACTCCTATCGCGGTCGGTGCAGCTTTGCCTTCTGGCGAAGTCACCAACCTGACAGTCGGTCAATATCAACAAATCGTCAGAGCGCAAATCGGAGCGATCACAGCGGCGTTGGCTCCGAGAAACCTCAACGACCTTACGGTCCGCAATATTCAGTTGAATAAATCGGCGGCCCAACTCTATCCCAAAGATTACCCGGTGCAACGCAGCTATCACATGAACGTTGGGCTGCAACGGGATTTGGGCCACGACATGGTCATTAACGTAGATTTCGTGCGCCGCGTATTCGTCAACACGCTGTTCGGCGAACTCGACCTGAATCGCTTTAATCGCCGTATCAACGGGGTGCAATCACCGATCATTCCGCTTTGCACCACGGCGGCGCAGCGCGCCGATGTGAACGCGCAATGTTCAACCGGCGGCATCAGTTTCTGGGTGCCGGGCGGACGTAACACTTACAACGCCATGCTGGTCAAACTCGACAAGCGATTCTCGAAACGTTACCTCTTCACGGCTTCTTACGCTTTGACGAATAACCATGGCTATAACGGCATCAACAATTTGGATAATTACGCGCGCACCTGGGGACCGCAAGGTGGCCGTCATTCGCTGAACCTTTCTGGTTTGGTTGATCTGCCCAAGGGCTTCTCAATCGGCGTGATTTCGTCAATGGGCAGCAGAGGTCCGCTAATGCCGATGGTCACGGGCGTTGATCTTGATGGCGATGGCACGACTTCGGAACCGTTGCCCGGCCTTGACTGGAACTGTTTCAATCGCGGTTGCAGCAAGGACGATCTGAGAACTGCCGTGGCAGCTTGGAATACGAAATATCCAACGGGTTCGCGGGATGCGCGTGGCTCTGCGATTCCGCAATTGACCTTGCCGAGTGATTTTGAATTCGGCGACAACTTCAGTTCGCAGGATGTACGCGTGGCGAAGAAATTCACCTTCAAGGAAACCAGAACGCTTTCGATTTTTGTGGAAGGTTTCAATGTCTTCAACATTGCGAATCTGGGCGGTTACAACTTCACCATCAACTCGGGTGGAGCATTTGGTTTGGCGCAGTCACGTGCCTCGCAAGTGTTCGGCTCTGGCGGTGCGAGAGCCTTCCAACTGGGTGGACGCCTCTCGTTCTAACTAACTCCGTTTTCACTTTGTTCCAACAGGCCGACAGGAAGCTCACGGGCTTCCTGTCGGCTTCATCTGTTTTTAGGAAAGCCCCGATATGAAACGAGCCAAATGGTATTGGCTGATATTGATTTTGCTGGCTGGCAGCTTGACGGTGCCTTTGCGTGCGCAGGAAAAAGCCGTCGGCTCTGAATCCAAATTCAGGCAGGTCATCCCTTTTCCTGCGATGTTGTTTTACGAAGAAGCGCGCACTTTGCTCAAAGCTGGCAAGCGTAACGAAGCTACGGCTAAGTTGCGGCGCGCGTTGCAGGAATTCCCTGACTTCCTGCAAGCGCGCATTGATCTGGCGCAGGAATTGTTAGGGCGCAAGGAATTCGTCGAAGCTACGGAATTAGTCGAAGGCGCGCGCCGCGTGAATGATCGTGATGCGCGGGTTTATCGTTTGTTCGGCTTGATTATGTTAGAGCAAGGCAAGCTGAAGCTGGCAGAATTCGGCTTTCGGCAGGCCATCGAACGCGATTCAACCTTTGCGCAAAACTATCAGGCACACGGCGCGACGCTCACTGACTTAGCCTTGAGTAATGACACTCCGCCTGAGGCGCGCGCCAACTGGTTGACGCAAGCTGAACAACAGTTGAGCAAGTCGTTGCAATTGAGTGAAGGAAAGTTGGCTTTCTCGCACCTGCATCTGGCACGGGTTTACGAAACGCGCGGCGAGAAACTGAAAGCGGCAGACGAACTCGAAAACTTCCTGCTCAAGAGTCCCAGTTCTGCCAATGAAAAAGCGATTCGAGAAGCTGTCGCGAAACTAAGGCAGTAAAACTTGAGGGCTACGGACACGCTTCGCATTACGCCGTGCGTCCGTAATCATCCTGCAAGCGAACGATGTCGTCTTCGCCTAAATAATTGCCGCGTTGGACTTCGATAAATACGAGCGGTTCGCTGCCAGGGTTTTCGATGCGGTGGGCTGCGCCGATGGGGATGTCAATGTATTCCCCCGCCGCTAATATCACGTCCTTGCCGTCCAGCGTAACTTTTGCCACGCCGCCGACCACCATCCAGTGTTCTGAGCGTTGCGCGTGTTTCTGGTAACTCAGCCGTTTGCCCGCCCACACGACGATGCGTTTGACTTTGTAACCAGCGGCTTCGTCCAGCACCGTGAAATTGCCCCACGGACGATCATCATATTTTGGCGAATTGTCTATCGCCGCTGCATTCGTTACTGACATCCAAATTCCTCCGCTGTGTGTTTTTCCAGCCAGCGCTTGAACGATCTCTGGCTTTCGCCGGAAGGTTGGCCGCGCGATAAATTTTCTACGCTGATGTCTTCATCCAGGTCAGGCCAATGAATCCCTTCGCGTTC
>JANNUY010000771.1:0-6168 GCA_031414155.1 Acidobacteriota bacterium | reverse complement strand
ATTCACGCACGCGCCCTTCCTGGTCAGCGCGCAATGCAACCGCGTCGCCGTGCAGGACGGTCATCTCGAATCCGTCCGCGTAAAGCTCAAGAAAAAAGCTACGGTTGAGCAAGTCGCCGAAGTACTCGCGGCTTACACGGGCTTGCCGCAGGAACTCAAACTGCCCACGGCTCCGGCGCATCCGGTCATCGTGCGTACCGAACCAGACCGCCCGCAACCCCGTCTGGATCGTGACGCCGAAAATGGCATGGCTACGGTCGTAGGCCGCATCAGCAAAGACACGATCTTCGATTTCAAGTTCACGTTGATTAGCCACAACACGGTGCGCGGCGCGGCAGGGGCTGCGGTGTTGAATGCGGAGTTACTGGTTGCGAAAGGCTTGTTGTGAGAAGCTAACCGCGAGGAGGTAAAGCCAATGGTAATTATGGATAAGCAATACGTTGAATTTCACGATGAAGGCTATTGGATTGCCGGTACGCGCATCTCGCTGGATTCCATCGTGTATGCGTTTCGCGATGGCGTGTCGCCTGAAACGATTGCACGAGATTGCTTCCCTTCGCTCTCGCTGGCAGAGGTCTATGGCGCAATCACTTACTACCTCGGTAAGCAAGTAGAGATAGATGCTTATTTGCTACATGTGGCTGAAAAGGCTGAACAATTACGCCAACAGTTACGCGCCGCCGAACCTGAGTACTACGCCAAGCTGGCAAAAGCTCGTCAGGAATTATTGCAACCGAGCTTGGTATGAAAATCCGTTTTCAGGCCGACAACGATCTCAACTACGCCATCGTCTCTGCGGTGTTGCGCCGTGAGCCATTGATTGATTTTCAATCCGCTCAAACTGCACAACTCGACAGCGTTCCTGACCCAGAAGTGTTGGCACGCGCTGCCGCCGAAGGGCGTCTTCTGGTTTCCCACGATATGAAAACCATGCCGCGCCATTTCGGTGAGTTCCTTCATACTTCGACCAGCGCAGGCGTCGTGATTGCACCGCAAAGTCTTTCGCTGGGAAAAGTAGTGGAGGATTTACTGCTACTTTGGGTGGTTGATGAAGCGGAAGATTGGGTTGATCGAATTCGCATCTTGCCGCTTTAGCATTGTATGAATCGTAACGCCGAAAATAACTTGGCTATGGTCATAACTCGCATCAGCAAAGACACGATCTTCGATTTCAAGTTCACGCTGGTTAGCCACAATACGGTGCGCGGCGCGGCGGGGGCGGCGGTGCTGAATGCGGAGTTGGTGGTGGGCAAAGGATTACTATAATCACGAATGACGTCAGTCATTCTGGTGTTGCTGACGTGCTATTCATCCTCAGGTAAAGCTATGAACATAATCGTGACATACATGAGCGTGGTTACATGTTTCCCTGGCGATTTCTTTGGGGAAAAAGATATTGAATGGGAGAGCCTTGCTGAAGAACTTAAAGCAGACATCGAAAAAATCATTGAGACCGCTGAGTTCGTCGAGCAAATAGAATGGGATTTATATATTCGCGCAGCTTTTATTAACGCAAGAGAAGTATTGGTTAGTAAAAATAGGCTCGGCTCGTTCCCAAGCCTTAAACGGAAAGAAATAACTATTGTCATTCCAATTCCATACATTGAGGTAGTTTCTTGGGGTGTTGAAAAAAAGCAGCATTTATACGACATCAATCACTATGACAATCTGATGAAAAACTTATCCCCGCTAGGAGTTAATAATTCTGCATTCACCAACAGAACAGACTACATAAGGGATAGCCTGAGAAGAGGCGTCCGCCATAGCTTCAATGAAGGATTCACCATTAATAAAGTGAAGGTGAAATTGAATAGTTCTCAAATAACACTACTTGGACAGTAAAACCGCGATACTCAACTTATGCGTATTGTCATGAAATTCGGCGGCACTTCCGTAGGCAAAGCCGACCGCATCGCGCAAGCCGCCGAGCTTGCCATCAAAAGTCATCAAGCCGGACACCAAGTCGTCGTCGTCACGTCGGCGATGAGCGGTGTCACGAACAAGCTCATCGCGGCGGCGCAAAACGCCGTCGCCGGTCAATACCAAAAACAGGTTAGTGATGAATTGTATGAACCGCATCGGCAGGCGCTGCATCAACTCACGCCCAACGAAGCCGCGCGCCGCCGCGAAGCGCTCGAACGCTTGCGCGAACACGTCGAAGAATTCGACACGCTGTGCAAAGGGCTGACGATGGTGCGCGAACTCACGCCGCGTACGCTCGATAAAATTTCCGGCATGGGTGAAATGCTGTGTGCGCCAATTCTTTCGAGCGCGATTGCTGAACGCGGTGTCGCTTCGCAATCTATCGAAGCCACCAAACTCATCGTCACTGACGATCAATTCGGACAAGCCGAACCGCTGATGGAGGAAACGCGCGAACAGACCCGCGCCAAGCTGTTGCCCTTGCTCGAAGCAGGCGAAATCCCGGTTGTGACCGGATTCATCGCGGCGACGAAAGATGGCGTGCAGACTACGTTGGGACGCGGCGGATCGGACTATACGGCTTCGATCATCGGCGCGGCGCTCGACGCCGACGAAGTCTGGATTTGGACAGACGTAAACGGTGTGATGACCGCCAATCCCAACGAAGTGCCCGAAGCCCGCACGATGCGCGAGATCAGTTACAGCGAAGCTTCTGAGCTGGCTTATTACGGCGCGAAGGTTTTGCATCACAAAACCATTCTGCCCGCGTTCAAGCAAAACATTCCCGTTTTGATCTTGAATAGCTTTCAGCCTGAAGACAGCGGTACGCGCGTAACGGTCAAAGGGCATCCTTCATCGCGCGGCGTCAAGGCGGTGACTTCGATTCGGCAGGTGAGTTTGATTTCAATCAGCGGCAAAGGCATGCAAGGCATTCCCGGCATCGCGGCCAAAGCCTTCGCCGCCGTCGCCAACGAACGCGCCAGCATCCTGATGATTTCGCAGGCTTCGTCTGAGAACAACATTTGCTTCGTCGTCATTCAGGCCGAAGCCCCGCGTGTGCTCAAAGCCTTGCGTGCTTCGCTCCAATTCGACCTGTTGCAAAACCACATCGAAGAAATTGCCGTAGACGATTCCATCGCCATCGTGGCCGCCGTCGGCGACCGTATGCAGGGTTCGCCCGGCATTGCGGGCAAGGTCTTCGCCGCGTTGGGCGAAGCGCAATGCAACGTCATTGCGATCTCGCAAGGCTCGTCCGAACGCAACATTTCCCTTATCGTCCACGAAGATCATGCATCCGACGCGGTGCGTGCGATTCATCGGGCGTTTGAACTTCATAACCCAACTGAATAATGCCTTCACTTAAATGTCTCGACTGTCGCACTGATTTCGCTACGACTGAACGGCTTTACACTTGCCCGCAATGCAACGGCTTGCTAGATGTCGTTTATGACACCGCCGCTTTGCGCACCACCGACTTGAAAGCCTTGTGGGACAGCCGCCTCGCTTCGCGCAACGTCGCCGATCAAAGCGGCGTATGGCGCTTTCGTGAATTGCTGCCCGAAAAAGAGGAAGCGCAAATCATCACGCTGCGCGAAGGCAATACGCACGTGTGGGACGCGCCGCGTTCGGCTGATTACGCAGGGATGGATCGGCTCGCGCTCAAACACCTGGGAATGAACCCTACGGGGTCATTCAAAGACTTGGGGATGACGACCGGCATCACGCAGGCCAAACGTTTGGGCGCGCAAGCCGTAGCCTGTGCCAGCACGGGCAACACTTCGGCTTCGATGGCGGCGTATGCCGCGCGCGCCGGAATGAAATCGGTCGTCTTCATTCCTTCCGGCCAAATTTCGCTGGGCAAGCTGGCACAGGCGCTTGATTACGGCTCTGAGGTTTTGCAAATCGAAGGCGACTTCGACGACGCGATGCGGTTAGTACGCCAAATCGCCGATGAGACGCCGTTGTATTTGCTCAATTCCGTTAACCCCTTTCGCCTCGAAGGGCAAAAGACCATCGCCATCGAATTGCTGCAACAGCGCAATTGGAGCGTGCCAGATCGCATCGTCGTGCCGGGCGGCAATCTCGGCAACTCGTCAGCCATTGCGAAAGGCTTTCACGAATTGATCGAATGCGGCGTCATTGATCGCATGCCCAAAATCACGATCATTCAGGCCGCAGGCGCAAATCCGTTGTATCAGTTGTGGCAACAACTAAGCGCGGGCGCAGATAAAGGTACGAAACTTGACGCCGTGGCTGGAGCTTCTACGTTAGCGACGGCGATTAAGATTGGCGATCCGATTTCGTGGCCGAAAGCAATGCGCGGGCTGCGTTGGTCTGACGGCGTGGTCGAAGAAGTCAGTGAACAGGAAATCGCTGACGCCAAAGCCATCATCGGACGCGATGGCATCGGTTGCGAACCGGCTTCGGCGGTTACACTGGCAGGCATCAAAAAACTTATTGCGGCGGGCGAGATGCGCGCTGATGAAGACGTACTTGCCATCTTGACCGGTCACGTATTGAAAGACCCTGATTACACGGTGGCCTATCACGCAGGAACGCTGCGATATAAAGACAAGTTGCTCGAATCGAAATTCGCCAACGCTTTTGTGCAGGTCGCGGCGGAACGCAAAGCCATCTTACAGGCGCTAAACCTGTAACGAAGCAGCAGGCTGAAAAAAAGAAGGCAGGAAAAAGAAGCCAATCTTGGGCCTCGTTTTCCTGCCTTCTTCTTTACAGTCGCTTTGTCGCAAAGACAATTACGGTTTTTCTTTTTTCGCCGTATAGCCCTGCCGCGTACGCGCGATGAGCGAGCGTTTGTCTTTGGAAGTGACTTCGACTTTAACGCGCCGGAAAGTGCCGTCCTTGCTTGGGTTCGTCGGGGAATAGCTCACGACATATTGCGTGCGTAAGTCTTTGGCGATTTGTTTGGCGATGTCACCCATTTCGCTGATGTCTTTGGGAAACCAATAACGTCCGCCGGAATCTTCGGCGATGCGTTGCAAAAGTTCTTTGGCGCGTTTGGAACCAGATTTACCAAATAGGCCAGCCGCAGATTCGTCTTCGTCAATGAAACCGACGAGGTAAATCTGTACTTCGTCTTCCTTGATCGCTTCGAGAACTTCTTTCTCTTTAACAACGCTGTTCTTTTCGACGCCGTCGGTAATCACGATGATGGCGCGGCGACGGTTCTTGGCTTTCTCCTGCGCGTAATCCGCCGTGGCAATGATCGCATCGAGCAAGGCCGTACCGCTGCTGGTGAAAAGCTCGCCCATCGCGTCTTCGAGTTCACGTTTGTCCTTCGTGAAATCCTGGACGAGTTCAGGTTCGGCTTTGAATTGGGCGACGAAGCCTTCATCGTCTTTTTGCATGGAACGAATCAGGTTTAGCCCCGCATCGGTTACGGTTTGCAACTTCGACCGCATGCTGCCCGACGTGTCAATCACCAGGCCAAAACTCAAAGGGACTTCTTTGCGGTCAACAGCTTCGATTTCCTGTTTAATCCTGTCTTCAAAGACCGCGAAGTTCTCTTTGGTTAAGTTGCTAACCGGTGCGCTGGTGGAATCAACCACAAAAACGTCTAGTTCAACCAAGTCCGTATCAATTTTGATGCTCTCGCCCGCGCCGTCTAAAGGTTTGGGGTCTTGCTTTTCGACAGAATCCTGCCGGTTGTCTCTGCGCTTTTCTTCTTTATTCTTGTCGTCTTTGGGTTTGGGCTGTTGAGAGGATGGAGCTTGCGGCACAGCAGGCGCAGGGCTTTGTTGCGCTGTCACGGCGAAAAGTCCGGTAACGATCAGCGCCAAAAGCGTGACCGCAAATATCAGTAAGCGTTGGCGTGTTAGGTAAAGCATAAAACGGCTCCCTTGGGTAAAAGTGACGTGGGTTGCGTTGGGATCGCCCTTGGGGGACTGCCGCATTATACATAGATCGAACTTGAGTGACAGTAAGCGGCAACAGGTTGCGATTCATTCGTTGAACAAGAACGCATGCTCGCAAGACATTTGCACAGAGCGATGCTATATTCCGCGCGCTTTCGGCTTTGGCAAGTCGCCCCAATTTCACACACATTGTCATTTTGGCTCCCTGTTCGTCTGTTGAAGATATGCTGAAATCGCTGACCGCCTTGTTACTATCGGTAACGTTGTTATGCTGGTTCGCCATAACGAACCTGCGGCAAGCATCCGCGCAAAATCGCCCGTATACTATCCAGACTTCTTCCAAAGAAACCGAGGAAGAAGCCCGCCTCGG
>JANNUY010000770.1:0-9969 GCA_031414155.1 Acidobacteriota bacterium | reverse complement strand
AGCTCTAGGAGTCTTATTCATTAAGCACTTAAATGAAAGAAGGCTTCAACCTTCTCACGAAGCATACAAATAAGATCAATGGATAAAGAACTTGAAGTCGCTCGCCAACTGGCACGCGAAGCGGGCAAAATTTTGATGCAGTACTACCGCGACGGCGCGCAGGTGCAATGGAAGGGTTATGACGATCCGGTGACGGCGGCGGATAAGGCTGCGAACGAAATGCTGGTGCTTGAGTTGTCGCGCGCTTTTCCGCACGACGCGATTTTGTCAGAAGAAGCTGAAGATGATTCGGCGCGGCTCACCAACGAGCGTGTGTGGATGGTTGATCCGATGGATGGCACGAAGCAATTCATCGAACGGCTGGATGAGTTCGCGGTAATGATTGGCCTTGCCGTGGCGGGCGTGCCGCGCCTTGGTGTGGTGTTCAATCCGGCGACAGAGAAGATGTATTACGCCGCAGATGGACAGGGTGCCTTTCTCGAAACGGGGCTGACCACCAAACGTTTGCGCGTAGACCCGCAAACCGATACGCGGCGAATGACCGCCGCAATGAGTCGTTCGCATCACAGCCCGCAAGTTGATCGCGTGAGAAACGCTTTAGGCATCGCGGGCGAAGCTCGTTCGGGCAGCGTCGGCCTGAAAGTCGGCTTGTTGGCCGAAGCCAAAGCGCACGTTTACATCCACATTGGCACGAAAACCAATCAGTGGGACACGTGCGGCCCTGCTGCGATTTTGACCGAAGCGGGCGGCGTGATTACTGACAATTACGGTCAGCCGCTGGATTTCAATACGCCCAACGTACGCAACCTGCACGGCATCATCGCCAGCAACGGCACGGCGCACGAAAGCCTCGTGCAAGCCGTACGCGACGTGATCGAAGCGCGGTGAAGTGTTGCACCGATGGGTTTTCGCCACAAAAAAGCACAGAAGCCACAAAAATACGGCTTGTTAGGATTGGGTGTGGTTGAATGAGGCGCTGATTGAGCATAGCCAATGACACCTTGTTCATTGTTTGTCTTGGCGCGGTTCACGGTGAACCGCACTCCTGCCAATCACTATAGAAATCCTTTTTGTGTCACTTGTGCTTTTTTGTGGCGAAAGCCCTTCAAGGAAACAGTAAGTCATTCGTTATGTCACAAGACGCCTTACGCTCGCTGCCTTCCGTAGACGAATTTCTCAAGCGCGCGAGCTTACAAAATCTAATTGCCACAGCCGGACGCGACGCCGTGCGCGACCGTTTGCGCGAAGTCTTGCAAGGCTTCCGGCAAGAGTTGCTGGCGCAAAACGATTCGACAGTGGATGAAGCGGCGCTGGCGAATGAATTGGAAAAACTTTTGCAAGCGCGTTTCACTGAGCGCAGGCAATTGCTTACGCAGCGCGTCATCAATGCGACGGGCGTTGTATTGCATACGAATCTGGGACGCGCGCCGTTGAGCAAGGAAGCGCTTGATGCCATTCGCGCGGTTGCTGGCGGTTATTGCAATCTCGAATACGATCTGACGACGGGCCAGCGCGGCAAGCGCGGCACGGGACTCGAAGCGATAATGCGCGACCTGCTCGGTTGCGAAGCCGTTGCGGTCGTCAACAATTGCGCGGCGGCAGTGTGGCTGGTGTTGAATGCGTTGGGCGAAGGCGGCGAAGTCATTATCTCGCGCGGCGAACTGGTTGAGATCGGCGGCTCGTTTCGCATCCCCGATGTAATCGCCAAGTCGGGCGCGCGCATGCGCGAAGTCGGCACGACCAATCGTACGCGCTTGAGCGATTACGAAAACGCCATTAACGAAAACACGCGCGTCATCCTGCGCGCGCATCCGTCCAATTACCGCATCGTAGGTTTCACCGAAAAGCCTGCCTTGAGCGAACTCGCCGGGCTCGCGCAAAAACATCACCTGCCGTTTTTTGAAGACCTGGGCAGTGGTTCGTTGGTTGATCTCGCGCCGCTGGGCATTCGTGATGAACCGACGGTGGGTCATTCGCTGGCGGCGGGCGTACCCATTCTTGCCTTCAGCGGCGACAAGCTGCTGGGCGGGCCGCAATGCGGCTTGATCGTAGGCGAAGCGCGTTATGTCAAACAGGTGAAAAGCAATCCGTTGATGCGAGCCTTGCGCGTAGACAAACTGGTTTACGCCGCGCTCGAAGCCACCGTCGCCGCGTATGCGAACGGCACGGCTTCGCAAGTCGTACCTGCACTCGCGGCCTTGCACGCGACGGCAGAACAATTGCGACAACGTGCTGACGCCTTTGCCCAAACGGCGCGCGCGGCGTTGCCAGCAAGTTTCACGTTCAACTTGTTGGCGGGCGCTTCGATGGTGGGCGGAGGCTCCGCGCCCGATGTGCAATTGCCGACGACGCTCGTGCAAGTCACACACGCGCGGCATTCGGCGAATGAGTTAGAAGAACATTTGCGCGCGTTGCAACCCGCGATTATCGCGCGCATCACCGATGACCAAGTGGCTTTTGATTTGCGCACGGTGACAGTAGCAGAAGAGGCGCTGCTGTTGGCGGGGCTGCAAACACTGAGCGATTAACTGGAAAGAAGAAGCTATGCATTGTCAGACTTGTGGCGAAAAATTGCGTTCTCGTGCGCGCTTTTGCAATCGCTGCGGCAAATCGGTAGCCGAACGTTTTGGCAGCGCGCTGCTTGCTACTGCTCCGTCTGCTACTCCGCCCGCACCTGACACGCCGACAGAAAACCTTTCGCCCAAAACGCGCACCGCGCCGACTCAAGCCGCGCCTTCTACGCTCGAAAACCAGGCTTTTGTTTCCACCGATCAACTCGGATTGCGTGGCACGGGACGCCAGCCCATACCAAAAAATACGTCGGAAGATGTCGTGCCTAATCTGCTGCCTGCTGAATTGCGCACGACGGTGGTTGACGCCAAACCTTTCAAGGAACTCGCGCCTACGCGCCCTGCGTCGCCAGAAAAGACGGTTACTGAAGCCCCGGCTTTCGTGCCGCCTCCGCCTGTTGCCGCCTTGGTTGCGCCGCCTAAAATCGCTCCGCCCACCAAGCCGCAGGTGCAAGAACCATCAATTGAATACCTCACTCCCAGCACGGTGGAATTGCAGCGCGATTTATCGAATAAACCTTTCTTCACGCGCATGCTCACGCCGAATGCGCAAAACACCCAACACAAATATCTGATTTACGCCGTGCCGTTGGTTTTGCTGGCGGCATTGATCGTACTGATTGCTTTTTTGTGGTTGCGTTAATTTTGTTGGCAGTCGCACTCAGTTTTTGTCGGCGACTTTTTGCCGGGCCGGTTCGAGTAGCGCGGTTGTGTGTTCGGTAATGCTGACGGGTTGCGCGAGGCCTTGCGCAAAGTCTTGGGCAAAGTCTTGGGCAGCGGGGGGCAGCTTTAGTTCAGAGGTTGTCGGAACCTGTACGGGCGCATGTGGAATAACAGCTTGGGTCATCAGGGTTGGCTGGAATTGTTGTGGCCTGGCCTGTTGTTGCGCCTCAGCCGCGCGGTGGTATTCAGAGACGGCTCTGCCAAAAGCGGCCATCGCAGGGAAAAGAAAAACCCAACCCCAACTCATGCCGCCCGGCGAAAAACGCATCACGATGGCGACGGCGGCTAAAAAACCTAACCCGATGAGAACGTTGTTAAAAGCGTGCGCCATGCTCGGTGGCCCCTCTGGCTGGGCTGGTCGGTGTCTGCGCTGTCGGCGTCCGTAATGCACATCCGTAGTTTGCATCGCGGGCGGTGTTGCTTCGGTTTGAACTGGCGCGGGCAATTGACCGGTCAAGGCTTGCGGAACCAGACTCACGTTCGCACCGCACTGGCGGCAGAATTTCACACCATCAATCGGAGCAGCGCATTTGGGACAATACATGATTTGGTTTCTCCTGACGGTTCAGATACGCACTTGAGAATGAATCGGTTCGCTAACATTCAAATTGCGAACGCTTGAGTTGATAGCCTTTCAACTTGCCCACTACCGTCGCAGCAAACGCATCGGTCGTGAAAATTTCGTTCGCCAGTTGCTGCACGTCTTCTGCCATGACGGCTTCGACTTTCTCTACGACCTCTGACAACGGAATGAAGCGGCGTTCGGTGAGTTCGCCGCCGACCATCGCGCTGAGGCGAGTTCCGGCAGATTCGAAGGCGAGAATAAGTCCGGTGCGCATTTTGCCGCGTGTGCGTTCGAGTTCTTCGAGCGTGACGGGCTCGGCTTTGATGCGTTTGATTTCGTCCATCATCGCGGCGATGGCTTCGTTGACCTTGTCGGGCGAAGTCGCCGCGTAAAGCTGAAAATATCCGGCGTCCTGAAACTGGCTGGCAGAGGCGGATACGTCATAGGCGAGGCCGCGCTCTTCGCGTACGGCTTGAAAGAGGCGCGAACTCAAGCCACCGCCCAACAGGTTCGACAGCATGCCGACGATGTAAAACTTTTCGCTCACGACCGAAGGGCAGGGAACGCCGAACGTGAGATGCGCTTGTTCGAGTTCGGCTTTGTATTGAAACGAGAGATGCGCGACGGGCGTGGGGGCGGCAGTGGGCGCGGCGGCGGCGCGTGGCGGCAAAACGCCAAAAGTTTGGGCGGCGAGTTCGATGACTTCGTCGTGCGCGAGATTACCGGCGGCAGCGACGACGAGGTTGGTGGGGCTGAACAGCGATTCAAAATAGTCAATCAATCGCGCGTCCTTAAACGTCGCCAGCGTGTCGGGCGTACCGAGAATGCGGCGTCCGAGCGGGTGATTGACGTAAAAGTTTTCCGTGAAAATATCGAAGATCACGTCGTCCGGCGTGTCTTCGGTCATCTTGATTTCTTCGAGAATCACGTTGCGCTCTTTGTCGAGTTCCGCCGGATCGAAAGCCGGTTGCAAGACGAGGTCGGTCAGCAGTTCGAAGCCTTTGTGCAGATCGTTGTCAACGACTTCGTTGTGAAAACCTACGCTCTCGCGGCTGGTATAAGCGTTGAGATTGCCGCCCAGCGCATCGGCTTCGTTGGCGATTTGCAGCGCCGAACGGCGGCGCGTGCCTTTGAATACGGCGTGTTCGATGAAATGCGTCAGGCCGTTTTGCTCGGCGCGTTCGAAGCGCGAACCGGTACGCAAAAATACGCCGAAGCTGATGGCGCGCGTGTGCGGCACGGTTTCGGTGAGTATGACCAAGCCGTTGTCGAGCGTGGTTTTTCGTTGATCGAATGGTTGATCGAATGGTCGTGAAAGAGTCATAAAGCGAATGCCTTTCAGGCGAGCGGCAGGATGGCACAAGGCTATCAGCGAGACAACTGCGAAAAGGGCGTGAAAAGTTGCGTGGGTTGCAGTCAGCGCCACTTTATACTTTTATGGTTGGGCGTTTGCGCCACGCGAATTCGACCAACTATATCCTTTCAGAAAAAGAGCTTCTCCCACGAAGCTACACGAAGAAGACACGAAGGCTTTAACGGTAAAAATTTTCCTCTTCGTGAAAACTTCGTGCCCCTTCGTGGGAGAAAACATTTTCTTGAATGCTAGAAAAGGACATTACTTTGCAACCTATCGAAACTGCGGCCACACCGCCCGTCTCGCATTTCGAGCGCATCGGCGGCGAGCCGGTAATTCGACAACTCACAGATCGCTTTTACGACCTGATGGATCAGGAAGAAACTGCGCGCGGCATTCGTGCGTTGCATCCCGCCGACCTGAGCGAATCGCGCAACAAGCTCTATTGGTTTCTGGTCGGCTGGATGGGCGGGCCGCCGCTTTATATCGAGCGATTCGGACATCCGCGTTTGCGTATGCGCCATGCGCCGTTTCCGATTGGCACGTCAGAACGCGACCAATGGCTGTGGTGCATGTTCAAGGCGCTCGAAGAATTAGTGCCTGACGCTGCTTTGCGCGAACAGTTGCAGCGTTCGTTTATGCAAACGGCTGATTTCATGCGCAACCAGAATGAGTGAAAAGTGAAAAGTGGCAGAAGTGCCAATGTTGACTGAACGAATCACTTTTCACTTTTCACACCCTGCTGTTGTTGTCTGTTTGGTAAGTCCCTGCCAAAATATGCGGCATTCACGTCGTAGTTTGATCCCACGCACCAACGATGCAACCTGCGGTTTCTTTTCAAAATCAACAGCCGCTGGCGGGGCTTTATGCCTCAGCGCGTAGCAGTGCGTTTTGGGCGAAGTTTTGGCTGGGCGGCATCATTGGTTCGCGGCTGATGAGCATCGGGTTGAATGCCGCTGAGATTATGTTGATCTCGCTGTGGCCGGATACCGTAACTGCCGCGTTGTTGCGCAGCGAAGTAAATATCGGCGGGATGCCGGGTGGGCAGTTGCAGATCGGCGTGATTTTTGTCAGCGGCTTGTTGCTAGTCTTTACCATGCCGCATTACGTGTTGAGCACGCTGACCTTTTTGCGCTGGCAATGGAACGTCTCAGGCAACGTGCCCGCGCTCACAGGGACGCAACCCGCCATCGCGCCGCGTTGGGCAGTGGGCGCGTGGTTCGTGCCGCTGGCGAATTTCTTTGTGCCTTATTGGGCGACTAAAGAACTCTGGCGTACCAGCGACCCTGACGAAGTGGCGGAAGATTTGCGCGCCACCGCGCCACCGCTGCGGTACGAGCAGGTGAGTTCGTCGTTGATCGTGAAATGGTGGGTGCTGTTTTGGGGCATGCTACTGGCGCGCGCGTGGGCGTGGCATTACACGCGGCAGGCGCGCGATCTGGGCGATTGGGTGATGGCTTGCTGGTTCGAATTGATGGCTTCGGCGCTGACGGCGCTGGCGGCGTGGTGGGCGATGCATCTGGTCAGCGAAATCACTGAACGTCAGGAAGAGCGTTTCAATAATTTGTTGTTACAGAAGCGGCAGCGCCACGAAGCGGCGGTGCGTGCGAAAAATGCGGCAACGCCTCATCGGGCGTAGTTAGCGAGGAAGTAAAAAGCAATGCGGATTCGTTTCGTGAAAATGTTGGTTGTTGTGGGTTTAGCAGCAGTGGCGCTGTGGCAATGGCCTGCGGTCAGTGCGCGCTTGTCGGGACCTCCGTTGTCGAACACAGGTGTGCCCGCGCGCGGCACGTTTCCCGCCGAATCGAACTGCACCAGTTGCCATTTCGGCGGACTTAATTCTGACGACGGCACGGTTTCAGTCGCGGTCACGCCCGCTTTTTACAGCCCCAATCAGGAAGTGACGATCACGCTTTCAGCCGAGCAGTTAGAGCGCAACAAGTTCGGCTTTCAAGGGACGGCGCTCGACGATCAAGGACGCCCCGCCGGTCAATGGGTCGTGACTGACCGTGAACGCATGCAAATTGTGGCGGAAACCACAGGCGATTTCAGAGGCCGCAGTTACATTGAACATACGTTTCAGGGCACTGAGCCGACCGGGTTTAATCTCACGACGTGGACATTGCGCTGGAAAGCGCCGGTCGCCAACGTAGGCCGCGTCACTTTTTATTTCGCCGTCAACGCGGGCAATAACGACGCGCGCCAAACTGGCGATTCGATTTATACGCGAACGGTTGCGCTCACGCCTGCTACGACCTTGCCTGCCGCAGCGACCGTGTCGTCGGCCAGTTATTTTTTGAATTCGCCGCTCGCGCCCGATTCGATTGCGACAGCTTTCGGCGTAAACCTGACGAATGCGACGGCGGTGGCCGCGACGATTCCGCTGCCGACCACATTGGCTGAGACTCAGGTGCGTGTCCGTGATGTGGCAGGCGTCGAACGCGATGCGCCATTGTTTTTTGTCTCGCCCGGACAAATCAATTTTTTGATTCCCGCGCAAACTGCATTGGGCGCTGCGACGGTGAATGTAAGGCTGCAAAACAATACGATTGCGACCGGCACGATCACGATTGCGCGCACTGGCCCGGGCTTATTTGCGGCGAACGCTGACGGCTCAGGCATCGCCGCTGCCGCCTTGTTGCGCATCAAATCGAACGGCGCGCAAATTTATGAGCCGGTCGCGCGCTTCAACGAGACGACGCGCAAGTTCGAAGCCTTGCCGCTCGATTTAAGCCTTGCAGATGACCAGTATTTTTTGGTGCTTTACGGCACGGGTTTCAAAGGTGCGACCGCGACGACTGCCACGATTGCTGGGCAAAGCGCCGAAGTGCTTTTCGCCGGGCCGCAAGGACTCGCCGGACTTGATCAAGCGAATCTGCGCCTCGCGCGTTCGTTCGCCGTACGCGGCAACTTGAATGTCGTGTTGCGCGCCGACAATCAAAACGCCAATACCGTGACGATAAACGTAAGGTAACGGCTATGAATATTCACACTCTTCTTCACACTTTTCTGCGCGTTTGGCGTCCGCTGTTGGTCATCGCCTTACTCGCCAACTTACTCGTCACGCTTTCGCCTACGCATACGATTCAAGCCAAACGCTTGCCCAACATCATTGTCGTATTCGTGGATGACATGGGTTACGGCGACATCGGATCGTTTGGCGCAACTGGTTATCAAACGCCGCATCTAGACCGCATGGCAAAAGAGGGCGTGCGGATGACGAATTTTTATGTGCCGCAAGCGGTTTGTTCGGCTTCGCGCGCAGCTTTGCTGACCGGCTGTTATTCCAATCGCGTAGGCATTCTCGGCGCGCTTTTCCCCAACGCCAAAAACGGCATCAACGCCGACGAAACGACGATGGGCGAATTGCTCAAACAGAAAGGATATGCGACCGCCGCCATCGGCAAATGGCATTTGGGCGACGCTCCGCAATTTCTGCCGACGAATAATGGTTTCGATGAATATCTCGGCCTGCCTTATTCCAACGATATGTGGCCGAAGAATCCTGACAAGGGCAACAACGTATATCCAGACTTGCCGCTTTTTGACGGCACGAACGTGATTGAACGCGACCCAGATCAATCGCAACTCACGACCCGCTATACCGAACGCGCGGTGAGCTTTATCGAAAGCCAAGTCGCTGCGAAGACAGACCAGCCGTTTTTCGTTTACCTCGCGCACTCAATGCCGCACGTACCGCTTTTTGTATCAGACAAATTCAAAGGCAAAACGGCACGCGGGTTGTATGGCGATGTCATCAGCGAGTTGGATTGGTCGGTTGGGCAATTGTTCGCCACCTTGCGCAAACACAAACTCGACAAAGACACGCTGGTGATTTTCACTTCTGACAATGGCCCGTGGCATCTTTACGGCGACCACGGCGGCTCGGCGGGCAAGCTGCGCGGTTATAAAGGGACGATGTTCGAGGGCGGCGTGCGCGTACCATTTCTGGCTTGGTGGCCGGGGCAAATTCCGGCGGGCAAGACGATGACGACGCCAGCGATGACGATTGATCTGTTGCCGACGCTGGCTGAAATCACTGGCGCGCCCTTGCCCCTACTGCCGATAGATGGAAAGAGCATCTGGTCGCAACTGCGCGGCAAAGCCAAGAACGATCCGCACGAGGCGCTCTATTTTTATTGGGGGCGCGAACTGCACGCCGTGCGCAGCGGTAAGTGGAAGCTGCACTTTCCGCATCCTTATGTCGAGCATACGCCGAGCAATGGCGGCAAGCGCGGAACGTCCCAGAATCGGCAAATTGAACTGTCACTTTATGATCTCGAACAAGACATGGGCGAAGCTCGCAACGTCGCGGCGCAACATCCTGACGTAATGCAACGGCTGCAAGCGTTAGGCGAAAAGATGCGCGGCGATTTGGGTGATTCGCTCACCCAGCGCGAAGCGACCCGTGCGCGTGAAGCCGGAAAACTAAATCCCTAGGAAAAATAATGGCAAAGACTACAACTGCGGTGACTATAAGTGAGCCTGGCGAACCCACTCACGACCAATGGCGTACGCTTTATGAACTCGCGGCTCGCATCAAAAAAATGGAGCCGTGGGAATGGATGAATGAAGACGACATCTTCGGCGTCAAAGACCCGCTGACCAATGAAACAGGCTTCGTCAGCGTGATGGGCTTGCTGGGCGAACACGTCGCGATTGCGTTCTATCCAACGATTGCGGCGACGCGCCAGTTCTTGCAAATCGAAGAAGACGCAGACCTCAGCGACGGAGACATTGATCCGACCGCGTTGCTC
>JANNUY010000769.1:0-4632 GCA_031414155.1 Acidobacteriota bacterium | reverse complement strand
AAAGGCCACAGAATAGGTTTGAAGAAGGATGATTATGGATTGTCGTATTGGCTGTGGCGCGTGTTGCGTTGCGCCTTCGATTAACTCGCCGATTCCGGGAATGCCACAGGGCAAGCCTGCCGGGTTTCGTTGCATACAATTGACCGAAGATAATCGTTGCCAACTGTTCGGCTTGCCTGAGCGTCCGGCGTTTTGCGTGAGCTTGCAACCCAGCCGCGAGATGTGTGGCGAGAGCGAAGCCGAAGCGACGCAGTATTTGGTTCAACTCGAACGCCTCACGCAGCCATAATGTCATGCGTGATGCGTTGCTTTTCGGCTTCTGGCAACAAGCTGGCGCGCACGGCATTCAACGCCAACGTTCTCAACTTTTCTTCATCCCAACCAAATACTTCTGCCGTTTTCAAATACTCATTCGTCAACGTCGTGTTGAACATCGGCGGATCATCAGAATTCAGCGTCACGTATAAACCTGCGGCCAACAATCGCGGCAGCGGATGTTCGGCGAGCGAAGGAGCTACGCCCAAACACACGTTGCTGGTGGGACAGACTTCAAGCGGAATTTGTTTTTCGCGTAAGTGTTCAACTAACGCCGCGTCTTCCAAACAGCGCACGCCGTGACCGATGCGTTGCGCGCCCAGCACGTTGAGAGCGCCCCAGATGCTTTCGGCTCCGGCAATTTCGCCTGCGTGCGGAACCGACGCCAAGCCGTTGGCGCGCGCGTAAGCAAAGGCTTCGGCAAACCATTCGGGCGGATTGCCTGCTTCGATGCCGCCGAGGCCGAAGCCTACGACACCGTGCGGCTTGCCTTGCACAGCCCACTCAGCAACGGTGTTGGCGTGTTCAACAGGGCGAACGTTACGTGCGAGATCGAATACCCAACCGCAATGCACATTGAGTTCGCGCGCGGCCCACGTCCGCGCCCGTGTTAGTGCGTCGAGTTGCTCGTCAAACGGAATGCGCCGGTTCGTGCTGAAATGCGTGTAAGGCGTGAACGTAACTTCGCTATAGATGATGTTCTGCTCGGCCTGTCCGCGCAAAAAATCGCGCGCGATCAACTCAATGTCTGCGGGCGTGCAAATGCACGACGAGATCGTGAGGTAAGTTTTGATGAAGTGATTGAAATCGGTGAATTGATACCAACGCTGCAACCCGGTGACGTCATCGGCGGGCAGCATGACACCATTGCGGCGCGCGAGTTCGAGCAAGGTCGCGGGTTGAATCGAGCCTTCGAGATGCACATGCAACTCGACTTTGGGCAAGCGGTGAATAAATTCTTTGAACATGGTTGTCGGTTGTCAGTTGTCAGTTGTCAGTTGTCGGTTATCGCATATCAGAAAGCGCACATTGGTGAGAGCGCACAACCGACAACTGACAACCGACAACCGACAACCGACAACCAACGGTTTAGCCTTCGGCCTCGCGTTGGATGACGGCTTCGCCGCCGACTTTATCCGCGAGGCGCGTGAGTGTGGCTGCGACCACGATGGAAATCACCGTGGCGAAGATGGCGTAAGTATACAGCGCCGCCAGACTGTCATCAGCGCCCAGCACTTTTTTCATCGTCGTCTTAATGGCTTCGTTCCAAGCCAGCGCAGCGACCAGTCCCAGCGAAGCCGACGCCAGCGTAAACATGGTTTGCAATAAGCTGCGAACGTTCATTGAAGTCTGTCTCCTCAAATTAGTTTGGTGTTGGTGTGACAGGCTTGCAGGTAAGGCGCGCTCCACGTGGCAATGCCTGCGCCGTTGAGAAAATCTTTGGTGTAACGCGCAACTTCGTTAGTGCTTTCGGTGAAAAGACCGGCGACTTGCAAGGCGCGCAAGCGGCGGCGTTCGCGCCATGAGAAATGTCCGTCGAGCATGAAGCCAAGCAAAATCACCAACCGGCAAAGTGCTTTTACGCTGGGCGCAGCTTCATGCAAACGCGGCAAATAGTCGGACGGCAATGGATGTGCTTGGTGCGCCGGAATTTGAAAGCGCCGCAGGAATTCGCTCGTGAGCAAATAATGATTCGGGTGAAAGTCGCGCTTGCTCACGGCGATGAATTGCAAGGTGTCGTAAAGCAATTCCTGTTCGTCGGCTGACAGCGTGCGTTCAGGCATTTCCTCCATCAAGTTGGCGATGAGCGCCTGGCCCATGACGACGACGCGGGCTTCGCGCATTACGGCGTAAACCGACCACGCATTGAGTGCCATATAAATCGGCATTCCGATAAAATCGAGCAGCACGCGCACGGCGTAACGCCCCAACAGCAAGCGCGTCATAAAACGAATAAAGGTATTCGCCAGCCAGCCCTTCAAGCGCAAGGTGAAGTTGAATGCAAAGAGCAGCCACCGATTCAAGCCTTGAAACGGATCAATGCCGAATTGCGTGACAGCAGTGTCTTTGGCTTCCAGGCCGATCCGCACCAGCAAGTCGGCTTGATGAGTCACTCGGTCGAAACCCGTTGCCACGGCTACGGCATGTGCGCCGATGAGATTGAGCAAAGTCAGCAGATACATTTCGATTATGCTCAAGACGATGCACCACAGCGACTCAGCCCACGGTAACTTGAAAGCGAAGCCGAACCCGTTCAATGCCAGCGATGGAAACCACGCAGGCCGTGCGTAAGCCGGCAGGTAATAAGCCAGAAAGCCACACACCGAAAGCAACGCCGCCGCGCCCATCAAACGGCGCTGATGGCTTAACAAAGCTGCGCGTTCAGCTTCATTGAGCAAGTGCAATGCATCGTCAGTGGCGACCGCACGTAAGGTGAGCCGTTCGTAAAATTGTCGGAAGTGTTTTTCCAAGTTGTGGTTGTTGGGAGAGAGCGGATTGGACTGCTTCGCCGACGAGCATACTACAACGAGTGCTGTGCCTTGTACCGCATTCACTGCCCGCTATAATCCAGCGGCTATGAAAAATACCGACAAAGCCAATGTCGCACTGATTCAAATGTCGTGCGGCACTGACACGAATGTGAATTTGCTCAAGTGTCTCGCGCAAATCGTAGAAGCCGCCCAGCGTGGCGCGCACATCGTTTCGACGCAGGAATTGTTTCGCTCGCGCTATTTTTGCCAGACCGAAGAACACGTGCATTTCGGGCTGGCTGAAGCGATTCCCGGCGAGGCTACGCATCAGTTATGCAAGCTGGCAAAAGCGCGCGGCATCGTCATCGTAGCTTCGCTGTTCGAGAAACGCGCCGAAGGGCTTTATCACAACACCGCTGTAGTGATTGACGCCGACGGCACGTTGCTGGGCAAGTATCGCAAGATGCACATCCCGGACGACCCGCTGTTTTACGAAAAGTTTTATTTCACGCCGGGCGATTTGGGGTTCAAATCGTTCGAGACGCGCTACGGCAAAGTCGGCGTGTTGGTCTGCTGGGATCAATGGTATCCCGAAGCCGCGCGCCTCACGGCTTTAACCGGCGCGCAGATTTTGTTTTATCCAACCGCGATTGGCTGGCAACCGCCTGAGAAGGAAGAGTATGGCGTGCGACAACATTCGTCGTGGGAAATCATCCAGCGCTCGCACGCCGTAGCGAATGGTCTTTACGTCGCCGTCACCAATCGCGTAGGTCACGAACCCACGCCTGCCGGGCATCCCGGCGAAGGCATTGAATTCTGGGGACAAAGTTTTATCGCTGATCCGTCAGGACAATTGCTGGCAAAGGCTTCCGTCGCAGGCGAAGAAATCCTGATGGCCGAAGTAGATTTCAGCAAGACAGATGTGCAGCGTACGCATTGGCCGTTTTTACGAGATAGACGCATTGATGCTTACGGCGAAATTACTAAGAGATTTATTGACTAAAGGCGGTACGGGGAGCGTAAGCGACCTGAGCCTTGGCGAGTGACGCATTGCCGAGGCTCAGGTCGCTCATGCTCCCCGTACTGCCTTGGAGAGCTGATGACACCGCGAGAACTTAATTATCGAATGCCCGCCGAATGGGAACCGCACGAGGCGACGTGGCTTTCGTGGCCGCACAAGGAAGCTAGTTGGCCGGGACGTTTTGAACCCGTGCCTGCTGTGTTTGCTGCGATTACTAAACAAATCACCGAGACTGAACTCGTACGCATCAACGTTGCTGACGAAGACTTTGCCGAGCGCGTACGACAAGTTTTGTGCAAAGCCGAAGTGTCGCTTGACCGCGTGCGTTTTCATTTCAATCCAACGAACGATGCGTGGTGCCGCGATCACGGGCCGATTTACGTCGTACGCGACCTCAATGGCAAACGCGAACGCGCAATCAATGATTGGGGCTACAACGCGTGGGGCAACAAATATCCGCCTTATGATTTAGACGATGTGGTTCCTACGCGCATCGCGGCTGAGTTCGGCGAAAGGCTTTTCACGCCCGGCATTGTGATGGAAGGCGGCTCGCTCGACGTGAACGGACGCGGTACGTTGCTGACGACCGAAGCCTGTTTGCTCAATCCGAATCGCAACCCGCAGTTGAGCAAAGCCGAGATCGAGCAATACCTGAAAGACTATCTCGGCGTGACACACGTTCTCTGGCTGGGCGACGGCATCATCGGCGACGACACCGACGGACACATTGACGACCTGACCCGCTTCGTCACCGCCAACACCGTCGTCACCGTCATCGAAGAAGACCCGGCAGACGCGAATTACGAAATCCTGCAAGACAACTAT
>JANNUY010000768.1:0-3704 GCA_031414155.1 Acidobacteriota bacterium | reverse complement strand
TGGCAGCGGGCGTGGGCGCAGACCGGTTCGGTCATCGTGCTTGACCCCAAAGGCGAACTCTATGACCAGACAGCCTATCTGTTTCGCAACGTTTATCGGCTGGATTTGCAGACACCCGAACGCACTGACCGCTGGAACTTTTTGCCCGCGTGCAAAGAGAACGCCGAGTACGCGCACAAAGTCGCGTCGTTGATTCTTGATACCGAACAAAGCCGCTGCTCGACCGCTGACCCGTTTTGGAAGGAAGCGGAGAAGGCCGCGCTCACCGCCATCCTGCTCGAACTCAATCAACTGCATCCTCGCCCGGCACCGCACATGATTCAGGAATTGATCTCAACGCTCAGTCTGACCGAACTCAAAGACCTGATGATGGCATCGCGCGATCCGAAAGTGCCGCTCTATTGGGGCATGTTCAGCAAGGTCGAGCCGAAGTTGCAGGCGGGCGTGCTGATCGGCCTCGGCGTAGCCTGTGCCGATTTCGCTACGCCAAACCTGATGGCGCTTGCTTCGCCGATTACGCCGTTGATGCAAGGGCGCGGCATTCGGCAAGTGGATTTTGAGCAACTGCGCAAGCAAGGCACAGCTATTTTCATTGTGGTTTCGGAAGGCGATGCGGAACGCTACAAGCGCGTCCTCTCAACGCTGATTGGTTTGTTGAACGATTGTTTGCGCAATGGGGAACTGAGCGAATCGTCCGCGCCGGTACTCTTCAACCTGGATGAGATCGGCAACATTCACATTCCTGACTTGCCTGCTGCATTGGGCGTTGGACGCGGGCGCAAGATGACCTACGCGCTCGGCTATCAAAACCTTGCGCAGCTCTATCACCAATACGGCACGGATGGCGGCGATGCGGTGCTGGGTTCAGTCGGTGCAATGATCTTCCTGCCCGGCGTAGACCAACGTACGGCGGAATACGCGACGAAACGGCTGGGCACGACGACCGTGCTGCAATCCTCTTCCGTGGACGTAAAGCACGGCGACAAATATGACTCGGAACGAACGAGCGAAACGGGTCGCCCGCTGATGGACGCGACGGAGTTGCGGCAGATGGTGAAATACCGACAGGCCGTCGCTATCATCAGCAATGCGCCGCCGGTGCGCTTGAGTTATCCGCCGTTCGCAAAACAACCCTTCCCACCGCAGTCACAGCGAGAACGACGCTTTCTAAAAGCTTTCCGACCGGAGCCATCACTGATGGCAGATGCATTTACCAAGCCGATAACACAATCTGACCATTTAACAGCAAACGCGCAACGGCAGTGGGTGCAGGCGATTCACGGGATGTCTGCGCAGCAACCGCCGTTGCACTTTGAGCCTGAATATGATCCGGCTTTGATTGGGGAAGCTGACTTTCCACTCTTTGATCTCGCAGGACTGGAACGCTGAGGAGAACCACGATGAAGACCACCGCTACCAAAACCGGATTCAGCAAAATGAAAGCGACGTATGCGCTGCTGTGTGTAACAGTCGTGGTCGCGCTCGGCACTTACGGCTGGCATCTGTTTACGCTCTATCAGGCGTGGCAGCGCGATACGCCGCGTCCGCAGGTGGAGCGACTGATTCGTGATTTGCGGCGCTACTATGCCGAGACAAAACGCTTTCCTGCGAACTTTCACGAGGTCAACCAGCGTCTATGGCATACCAAGTCGCAGCGGGATTACGGCGCGAATGGCCGTGAGGCGCGGGTGAAAAACTACCTTTATCGCTACGCCCAAGTCGAAGCAGACAAGTGCGTGTTGTGGGCGCTACCCACCGGGCCACAGCGCGAATATGGCTCTGCGTTCTTTGTTGTGATTACGCCGGGCTGGCTGCACGGCTGGCGCGGGCAAGCCCTCAAGGATGAGGCCATCGCAGCGCTCCCGAACGTGCCTACGCCGCAAGAGTTGATGAAATTGCAAATGAGTGAAATGTCCGCACGCGTCGCTGTGGTTCCGTAACCTAACACTGTTGGAGTTGTAGATTGGCTGCTGTTTGTTTACAGACAGATAGGTGTTTGCTTTCGCGCATTCAGGCAATGCTACGGCCTGTAGAAAAACGCTTCACAACGAACCGCTTTCGCCGTCAGTCTGGCGGAAAAGCCTTACACATCAGCCAATTGAAGGTACTCGCCGGACTGAAGTCGTAAACCGCCATCGCCGTATCGCCAGATTGCCAAGCGATAGTTGTAGTGGCCCGCGTATTGCACCGAATTTAAGGTTGATTGGTCGGTATTTCCGCTACACCTTTAACAACAACGAACGATACATGCGAAAGCGCCGGAAACAAGTAGTGACAGTGACCGTAATGGTCGTGAGCATCGCATTGCTCGCGGCCCCGTTGTGCAGTATCGCTTGTGAGGACACGGGCTTTTTCGCTTTCATGCCGACGCAAACGGTTGAGCTAAGTAGTCCATCACACCCCTGTCATCAGCCATCTGTGCAACCTGTCAATCCGGTTTCTCCGCAACCGGAGCCTCATTCGCATAATTGTGAAAATCACCAAGCCGCCTTGCTGCTGTCCGCCAAAGGCTCTCTTTTTGTGCTGAACGGCGTGGGATTGCTTCAGCCATATCTGCCAGCGCCATTCGCCGTGTTGCTGACCGATCAAACGCCCGCCCGACACAGAAGCGGGTGGGATTCGCTCAAAGCGCCGCCCCGCGCGCCGCTACGCACCATTCTGAGAATTTAGCCATCCTTTTTCGACCTGCATTCGCAGCAATAAGCGTAACTGTGCGCGGGCTTTCCTCTTGCCTGCGCGCTCTTTGCTTTTGCACACCTCATTACGCAATCAAACCAGAAGGAGCAATCAGCTTTATGCAATGGATTTATTCGAGCGCAGTGCGATGGCGTGGGGCGGACGTTGTTTTATCCCGCGTGCTTTTTGTCGCACTCGTGCTGACGGGGTTGACCGGGCAATTCGCGGCACAGACGCCTGCGTTAACTTCGCCGACGCAAACAAACAACAATTTACCAGCGGCCAATTTACCAGCAGCACAGCCGTTGATGCTGGCCGATCTCGAACGCATGGCGTTGGAGGGCAACCCGACGTTGGGACAGGCTGAAGCAGCGATTCGCGCGGCTGAAGGCCGCCGCGTACAGGCCGGATTGATGCCGAATCCGGTGGTCGGTTATCAGGGTGAAGAACTCGCTTTTCGCGCGATTGGCGAGAAAAGCGAACACTTGGGCTTTTTCGAGCAGACGATTCCGCTAGGCGGCAAGCTGCGCAAGAGCCGCGCTATTTTTGCGCAAGAGAAAATTCAGGCCGAACAGGATGCCGCTGCGCAAAGGCAGCGCATTCTCAACGCCGTGCGCATGCTTTTCTATCACGCGCTCGGCGCGCAGGAATTGGTTGAAGTCCGCACGCAACTCGCCAAACTCGCACGCGACGCCGTTAAGACGACGACCGAGCTATTGAACGTGGGACAGGCGGATCGTCCCGATTTTGCGCAAATCCGTATCGAGGCCGAACGCGCAGACTTGGATTTGATTATGGCGGAAAACGACCGCGATCAGGTTTGGCAAGAACTATCTGCCGTCATTGGCAATCCGTTTCTCAAACCCACGCGGTTGATCGGTGAGTTAGACAAAGGGTTGCCCGTACTCAATCAGGAAGAGTTACTGACCAACCTGATCGCGGTCGTTTTCCGCCATAATCAAATCCAAGTCTGCGCGTTCGGCCTCGATACGGATTTGCGCAAAATCGGGACGATCCGCCTGTCCCAC
>JANNUY010000767.1:0-4983 GCA_031414155.1 Acidobacteriota bacterium | reverse complement strand
TCCGTGTCTGAAAGTTCGAGGTCATAATTCGCTTTGAGCATTTATGCTCCTTAGATTTGCGTTCAACAAAAAGATTTGCGTTCAACAAAAATTACGTTTGGGCGCAAATTCTGAACACGGCTGACTTTTTAAGCAATCTCCGCTGGGACGAAGAGTGAATACACAGGAAACTTAGTTTCCTGTGTATTGAAGGATTGAGACTTTTCCGTCTGTTCCGTTATTTCTGTTTGTTCCGTATTCTCTCTTTTGCCTTTGTTTTCAAAATTCGTTCAATGCTATTGGCCCGCCAGTTCGCGTTTTAGCCAGGCTTGCGCGAACTGCCAATAACGGGTCGCTGCGACTTCAGAAATGCCGAGCGCCTCGGCGATTTCCTGATTCTGAAACCCGCCGAAATAACGCGCTTCGACGACCTGCGCCGCCGTCGCATTGAAGCCCTGCAAGCGGTCGAGGGCTTCGTGCAAAGCGACCAAATCCGTCAGGCGTTCCGCTTCGATGGCGACGGCTTGGCCCAAGGAAATCTGGATCGCGCCGCCGCCATGTTTTTCCGCGTTCTTTTTGCGCGCCCAATCCACCAGCAAGTGGCGCATCGTCGTAGCGGCAAAGCCGATGAAATGCGCGCGGTTTTGCCACGCGCTTCGATCTCGTTCGAGTACGCGCAACCAGACCTCATTGACCAGCGCCGTCGTTTGCAACGTATGCCCCGCGCGCTCCCCTTGCAGGTAATGCCCCGCCAGCCGACGCAACTCGTCGTTAACGAATTCAGCCAGAGCTTGCAAGGCGTCTTCATCGCCCGCCTGCCACTGGCGCATCAACAGGGTAAATTCTGACGTAGCCATTCTGTCGTTCCTCCACAGAGCTGGTTTGCGAGGGGGAATGGTACTGCTTTTGGATGAAACTTTACGCTGCTGACAGGCAGCGTCGCCGCTGAGTAAAAAAACTTTTCAGCCGCTGAAATTTCGCCGCCGCAATTTCGCTTACGGCGACAGAGCATTTTCGCTCGGCTGATGGCTCAATAGTTTGTCTGACGTTAAGAGGTCGGCAATCTAACACCAGCCATCAGCCACCCGCAACGAACTTTTAGTAAAAACAACCCAAGCTGTACCAACTCATTCGCGCGCTTCAGCGTGACGGAATAGGAGTGCCCATGTTTACTCATTTCACTTCAGCGATTACCGCTACGTTATCGAAGACGACCTTTAGACAAAATGGATTTGGCCTGCGGCTGCGCGGGTTTACCGCGTGGATGTTATGTTACCTCTTGGTGTTAAATCCGCTTTGCGCAATGTCGGTGATGACAGCCAGGACGCCTGCGCACAGAGACGAATCGCAGCTTCTCAGGGACTCATATCTGGATGGCTTACTTCCCGAACCTATCCCCGCGCCGCATCGCTATCAGCAAGAGTTGTTGCTATCAGAGTTAGCCGTGATGCAAGACGATATCACGCTCGACAAACGTCAGGTAGACCGAATGGTCTTTGCGATTTTCGCTGCCAGAAACTTGCGTCAACGTCGCCTCAGCGAATTGGCAGCCCCTTCGCTCGCGGTTTTAGTCGAAGCCTATAAACTCAGCCCGGCTTTGAATCCAAGTGAGATTGCGCCGCTCTTCCAACTCATCCGAAATAATCTGCCGTTGGCGAAAGTGTTGCCGCCGAAAAGCCTGTTGCGCACAGGAATGGTTACGGCCACCGAAATTACTTCAGCGATTAGCCATAAAACTTCTGCCGTTACGCCTGCGTTAGTCGAAAAGATCAACCTTGAAATCAATGCGATTCGCGGCAACGATTTTGTTAATCAATCTTCGTTCAATGATGTTCTCAAGCCCTTACAGCAATCCGTCATTGACGTGACGATAGATGAATTCCTGCAAGGCAAACTTGAAGAAGCTTTTGATTTGGCGATTGCTAACGAAGCCTTTTATTTGGCCTTTCGCCCAGCCTTTGCCGATTACCTGGGCGTCAGCATGTTCGATGGCGCATCCACTACGTTACGAAACAGTCCGTCGGCTCCCGATTTTCTAAAAAGTTGGATCAAGCCGGACGGCACACTAACGACCACGAGTGACAGAGCGATGGCTGAATATGAAGCGCAATTTACAGCGGCTCAAACGGCAACGCAGGAAAGCGTGGGCTTATTGAAAACGATTAACGCCAATAAATTCGTTCCTTCTCCGCAAGCAGTGCAAGCGGTAAACCGATTGATCGCCAATCCCACAAGCGAAGAGTTTGCCGAGTTGGCGGGAGATAAGGAAGAAGAGAAATTCAAAAAACGTGACCAATTGATTGATCAAGTCAGCAAAGGCATCAACGCAGTTGCCAAAGTGATCGGCTATTTGCCCAGAGGTGGTGCGGAAAATGCTGAAAAGATCAGACGAATCGGCGAGTCGGTCGTCAAGTTTGCAAAGGATGTCAACAGCCTCGTCAAATTCGTACGCATTGTTGCGACCAATCCGCTGGTGAAAGGCCTCAAGCTCACCAGCCTGTTGCCGCTGGGCAGCCCGTTGATGGCAATCGGCGTAATCGGTGTCGCCTTTATCGCATTCAAGCTCTTCAAACGCTTTGGCCGTTCTGATCGCGCAATTAAAGCAAAACTGGAAGAGCTTAATAAAAAGATTGACGCGCTGCGCCAAGAGATGCACGACCGCTTTGACCGCGTAGATAAACGCCTCGAAGAAATTTTGGTCAAAGTTGATGAGGGCTTCAGAAATCTGGACGAGAAAATTGATGAGGTGCGCGGAAGATTGGTAGAACTGTCTGCCAATTTAACTCGCTTGGAAAGTAACATCTACGGCTGGCTTGAAGACCTTTCACGGCGTGAATTAAGAGAAACAATCAACCTTAGCATCGGTTACAAGACTCGCACCGGGCTGCCGGTTTTAGAGAGAGATTTTGATCGTTACTCAAACACTTTCTATACCTGGGCCGTTGATAACTCAAAAGACAGCATCGCCATTGGGCCTGCCAATCGTGATTACAGCGACAGCAGAATTTACGACGAGCTAACCATTTATCCGCTAGAGGCGAATATCAATTACCTCGCGCAATTTCCCGCCAGAAATCTTGGCCTGCCAGCTTTAACGGATTCCGTGCTTGCCAACCCTCGCTATTGGGCCGTGAGTACGAATGCCGATACGCTTTTGCGCGCCGAAAGCCCTGACCTGAACTTGCGCATTCCTGTGCCTACTCGGCGCAAGGCTATGTTCGACAATGGCAGGCGGATTCAGGCTCTGGTCGAAGCCATCACCATTCTCAACAACAGCAACGGACTCAAAGCGAATCACCCGCTCTTTGATAAGTTGTTGGGTAAGTATGACCAGAAGGCAATCAAGCTGCGTGAGGCAATCAAGAAGGTTGAAGATGATTACAAGAATGCGCCTGCAAATAAGGCCGTCAAAGATGTAAATATTTGGGGTGATGCTAATCAGTCAATAGCCAATGTGGTTTCTTTTCCCAATGAGACAGAACATTGCAATACCCAATTCCCATTCACGCTGCCTTCACCTGATATACGCAGTAAGATTGAACAGGCAATCCCTAGCCCCTTTCTTGTTGCTAGTAACTATTGGTGCTAGTTGTTAAGTGATTGAAAACAAAAGAGCGTAACCGCTCCACGAGAACCTCACGGGGAAAGTAGCAACAACTTTAACCCTTTTCAGGAGGCTCTCGTGAAGACAGAACAAATTATAGAACATCTCTTTTGCCCGATTGATGATCGGATGAAACACGTACCGAAACATCCGCAATCGGAGTTGTATCCGAGTGAAATCGTTACCATCGGAGCGTTGTTTACGCTCAAAGGCGGACGCTTTCGCCACTTTTATCGTTGGCTCCGGCGCGAGTACCTGCATCTGTTTCCCAACTTGCCGAGTCGCACGCGCTTACAACGTTTGCTCTCGACGCGGCGTGAATGGACAGATCGTTTTTTGCGACCGCCCACCTTTTTCACGGTGACCGATAGCTACGGGATTGAACTCATTCATCCCATGCGCGAAGGCCGTTCGGAGCAACAAATCGGGAAGAAAGGCAAAAGCAATCGGCGCTGGATCGTCGGCGTCAAGATGTGCTGGATCGTCAATAGCGACGGGCGTGTCGTCGATTGGCAATGGACCACTGCCAACGAATGTGACAACTGCTTTTTGCCGATGGTGAAACGCTACGAAGAGCAAACGATTACGCTCAGTGATCTGGGCTATCGTTGCAAAGACGGCGTGCCGGACAATCTCAAGCTGTGCGAGAAACGCACTTGGAGTGAACGCGGCATCATCGAAACGATCTTCTCGTTTTTGACGAATGTGTGTTCGCTCAAGAAGTTGTTTCACCGCACCGAGCACCATCTGGAAGCTCATCTGAGCTACTTGGTCGTCCTATTCAACGTGTTGTTAGAAATTGCGGAAGCTCCTCAAGGCAAGCACATTTTGCCGGTCTTAAAAGACTTCGCTCTCTAACTGTCCGGTGATTTTGAAAAGAGACGAGATACTGCGCCAATCTTACCTTTGGCGTAACGTCACCTGTGTATCTTTCAAAGAACTAGCACCAATAGTTAGTAGGTTCTGGATTATTCGATGACATAACAATCATCCTTATTACGGACGGTTTTAACAGATCATTGTCGTCAAAAGGCTAAAAATCTATAGAAGGCGTGTCCATCCCATAGTCAAGTAGCATACAGTTAGACGAAATGCTCTCCGTTCTCGAATTTCTGTTGAACTTCCGCAATTGTTTGCCCGGTCTTGAGTTGAAAGTGCGGCTTATCCACAAATTTCTTCCAATTTCCTCCCCACTCAAGGCCGAGGTCTCGGCCAACAGTACCGGCAACGTTGTAAAGCGGAGAGGCTTGTAAGTAATCGGAGCCTTTGAAAAGACCGATGTCCCAGGCAATGCCAAAATTGTGGTTCGATTGACCTGCTGATGCATTCGTCACAATTTTCCCCGGTTTTGTACGACCAAGCGCATAAAGTTCGGCTTGTTCTTGGTAAGTGCGAGTGCC
>JANNUY010000766.1:0-2832 GCA_031414155.1 Acidobacteriota bacterium | reverse complement strand
GAAGTCGTACTCGACGTAGCCGAGCGTTTACAATCGCGCCGCGAAATCGAATTTCTCATCGTCGGCGCGGGTACGAGCAAGAACGATTTGATCGCCGATGCCCAACGCCGCAGGTTGTCGAACGTACGCTTTCTGCCGCTGTTCCCCGAAGCGCAAGTGCCTGAACTTTACGCTTCGTGCGATGTGGCGCTGATTCCGTTGCGGCGCGGGCTGACGCAAAATTCGGTGCCGTGCAAGACCTATAGCATCATGGCGAGCGGACGCCCTTACATCGCCAGCGTTGACGAAGGCAGCAACGTCTGGAAGCTCACCGAGCGCGTCGAGTGCGGCGTATGCGTTTCGCCCGAAAATGCCGAAGCATTGGCTGAAGCGGTGTTGGCATTGCAGTCGCAACCGCAACGCGCTGAGGTCATGGGCGCGAACGGACGCGCTTACGTTGAGTCACACTTCGCGCGTGCGACGGTGACGCGACAATATCAGGCGGCGCTCGAAAAGATTGTTCATCCCCACAAACTGACTTCGCCCGTGAACGAAGCCTGGCCTAGCGAGAACTGGAAGACCACTACCCGTTCACAACCGGTGAACGTCGAAGTCGAATAGTCCCCATCAAACCAAAGGGAGAGTGTTACTGTGTTGGAGAAGAAGCTGTATCTGGTGACTGGCGGGGCGGGCTTTATCGGCTCGCATATCACAGAAGCATTGGTCAAACGCGGCGATCGCGTACGCGTGCTCGATAACCTGCTCACCGGCCATCGCGCCAACCTCGCGCATTTGAATGGCTCGGTCGAATTTATCGAAGGCGACATCCGCGATTTGGCGCAAACCCGCGCGGCGGTCGAGGGCGCTCACGTTGTCTTTCATCAGGCGGCGATTCCTTCGGTGCCGCGTTCGGTGGACGACCCGCAACTCAATCATGACTCGAATGTGCAAGGCACTTTCAACGTGCTGATGGCTGCGAAAGAAGCAGGCGTCAAGCGCGTTGTTTATGCGGCGTCGAGCTCGGCTTATGGCGACACCGAAGTTTTGCCGAAGCAGGAAGACATGCCGCCCTGTCCGCTGTCGCCTTACGCGGCGGCGAAACTTTTCGGCGAATATTACATGCAGGTCTTCACGCGCGTTTACGGTTTAGAAACGGTGAGCCTGCGTTACTTCAACGTCTTCGGCCCGCGCCAAGACCCTTCGTCGCCTTATTCGGGCGTGATCTCGAAATTCGCTACGGCGTTGCTGACCGAACAGACGCCGGTTATTTTTGGCGACGGCGAACAGTCGCGCGATTTCACTTACATTGACAATGTGGTGGACGCCAACCTGCGCGCCTCTGAAGCGCCCCACGCGAGCGGCCATGTGATGAACCTCGGCGTAGGCTGCCGCATCACGCTCAACGCGCTGTTAGAAGAAATGCAAAAAGCGCTGGGTACGAACCTGCCGCCTGAATACCGCGAGATGCGCACGGGCGATGTACGTCATTCGCTGGCTGATATTTCGCGCGCGCAAAAGCTCTTAGGTTATGAGCCGATTGTGCATTTGGCAGAAGGACTGAAGCGCACGATGGCTTGGTACAAAGACAATCTCGATAGGCTGTAAAACGGCAAGGTCGGTGGCACAACCTGCCGACGTTGTGCTGCTTCACGATGCGAACATTGCTGCGAGACGGGTTGCATCTCAGGGTTGCCCGTCTCGTCAAGGTTGCGTTTCTATCAAAGCGTCGCGTGACCGAAGCACAAGCTCGGCAACTTGTGCCACCATGAAAGACTTGTTCGGCCTTCCTGTTTTCGTGAGAATGCAGGAAGGCCGAACGTGTTTATGAGGACAAGATGAGTAAAGCAAACGACAACCGACTCGCCGCACTTGTCGCAGAACTGCGCGCCCTCAACGCGCGCATCGAACAAGGCGGCGGCCCCGACAAGATCGAAAAGCAACATCAGCAAGGCAAGCTCACCGCGCGCGAACGCATCGCACGTTTGCTCGACGCAGAGACAAGCTGGCAAGAGATTGGTTTGCTCATTGCTTATGACGAATACGACGGACAGGCTCCGGCGGCGGGCGTAGTCACGGGCATCGGCGTCGTCGCGGGCAGAGAAGTCGTCATCGTGGCGAATGACGCGACGGTCAAAGCGGGTTCGTGGTGGCCTGAGACGATCAAGAAGATTTTGCGCGCGCAGGAAATCGCCATGCGTTGCCGCGTGCCGATCATTTATCTCGTAGATTCCGCCGGCGTGAACCTGCCTTATCAAGGCGGAGTTTTCCCGGGGCAATATGGCGCGGCGCGGATTTTTTATTACAACTCGTTGATGCGGCGTTATCTCAAGATTCCGCAAATCGCCGCTGTGATGGGCCAATGCGTAGCCGGTGGCGCTTATCTGCCCGCGCTTTCCGACGTAATCCTGATGGTCGAAGGCACATCGTTCATGGGCTTGGGCGGGCCGAATCTGGTCAAAGGCGCTACGGGCCAAAAAGTAGATGGCGAACGTTTGGGCGGGGCGAAGATGCACAACAGTGTTTCAGGCGTAGCTCATTACCGCGCGGCGAATGACGAAGAATGCTTGCAACAGATTCGCCAACTGATCGAACAACTGCCTGCCAAAAAGGAAACGCCAGTTACATCAACCGTTACGCACGAAACTGCGCGACCGGCGACGGAGTTATACGACTTGCTGCCCAGCGATCATCGCGCGGCTTATGACGTACGCGCGTTGCTGGCTTGTGTACTTGATGCTGACAGCTTGCAGGAATTCCAGGCTGATTACGCGCAGGAAATGATCGTCGGCCATGCGCGGCTGAGTGGCATGAGCGTTGGCATCATCGCCAATCATCGCGGACTGTTGCCGAGCG
>JANNUY010000765.1:0-2836 GCA_031414155.1 Acidobacteriota bacterium | reverse complement strand
AGACGGGCGTCCGGTGGTTTTGCGGTCAATGTAATGATCTATCAGCGCCTGCAAATCGTAATCTTCGCCGTCGAGTTCGCCTTTGATCTTGCGCAACGATTCGGGCTTGAGCATCTGGAATTGATGGCGAATCGAAGAGATCACGCCCGCGTATCGCGCGCGCACCTGTTCGACGAAATCGCGTTGGCCTTTGCGGTTTTCGCGCTGGATGACGCGACACCACTTGGCGCGATGGTCGCCGAGTTCACGATCCCATTCGTCATAAAAGAAAACTTCGTCGCCTTCCTGCAAGTCCTGCTCGCTGGTTTCGGCGTTCATCAGTTCGTTGAGCAAGTCGCTGTCAGAGGGCATGACTTCTTCGACCGATTGCGTCCACTGGTTGAATACGTCGGGCGTGCGTTGCTGTTGTTGCGCGCTGGTCTGTTGCTGGTCTTGCTTGTCGCCTTCGCCTTCGCCGTTATCGTCTTCTTTTTCTTCGTCTGCTTCCTCGTTCTTTTCGGCTTCTTGTTGGCGCGCTTGTCCTAACAATTCATAAACGCGCTTCGTCGCCAACAACGTGTCAGAAACCGAAGCGTCATCTTTGCGCAAATACTCAGCGACGATGGCTTCGAGTTCGAGAATGATTTGCGCATAGGCTTGGCGCGCGGCGACATCAATTACGCCGCCGCACAGCGTGATTTGAAACAGCAACTCATAGAGCGTCTGTTCGACGGTGAGTTCGGCGATGGGCGGACGGCGTTCCATCAAGCGTTGCTGCACGAAATCCAAGTCGCGCCGGATGCCGCGATACATCCCGCGCAAGCGCCAATCAATGCGTCCATTCTCAAGCGTAGTGAAAATGCGCGTCGCCAACAGGTTGTTGGGAAAGCGCGACAGCACGGTTTTGTAATCAGCCGTGTCGTATTGGTCTTCGCGCAAGGGCGGGCGTTGCAAAAAGCGGTTGAGGTGTTCGAGGTTGGAATACTGCACATATTCCTTATTGCGACGCAGGTCTTCGAGTTCGGCGCGTTCGATTTCCTTTTTGATGGCGTCTTCGAAATGTTCGTCAATCTGCCGCAGCGCGGCGCGCAAGTCCGTCGTGCCGATGTCGCGCGTACCGAATTCGACTTGTCCGGCGGCGTGCGCAGCGAGGGCTTTATAAAGTTTGAAATCTTCGTCGGGGCCACCAAATTCGGCTACGACGGCGGGCAGTTGAATCGTATGACCGTCGGTGATGCGCGACTCTTCGGGTACGGAACCGAGCGGCGCGATGGTCATTTCGCGTCCGGTGAGACCTTCGACATAAAGCCGCAGCAGGTGCGAGATTGATTCGAGCGTCACGCCGTCGTGCGCGCCGCGCAAGCTCTCCTGACTGCTTTTCGATTCAAGCGCGTAATAGGCCTGCGCGCGGCGACGATCCTGCTGATGCAACTCGGCTCCGGCGCGCGCCCACGCCTGAAACTGATCGAGCGAAGCCGCTGCCAACGCGCGCGGCGAAGACTTGAAACATTCGAGCGCGACGTAAACATTGTTCTCGGCCAACTCTTCGACGACATCCAAAACCGCGCCGATGCGTTCGGCCATGCGTTTGCGTTGCGCGGCTGACAACGTAGTCACGACTTTGGGCGTGAGCTTCAGAAAGTCATAAACAATTGCGTTGCCTTCGCTGGCGACTTTGCGCGTGACGCGATTCCATTTGTCGAAGGCTTCAGCGCCGCCGAGTTCAATCACCGAGCGCGCCGAACGGAAGTATTGCAGCGCCGTCGCGCCGCCGCGTTCCAAAAAGACGGCGGTCTGTTCGCACAGCGCAATGATGTCAGCCGGACGCTTGACGAATTGCAGCCCTTCGCCAATGGCGGACAAAAACTCCGCCGCCGTTGCGCCCGTGCGTTGCGCGAAATTTTCGGCCAGCGCGAGCGTCGCTTCAGTGGGCGAAAGGTCAGCCTCAACGTCTTCCCATTCACGCAACGCGGTGAGCGCGCCCGGCGCGGCGGTCAAGACTTCGGTCGAATGCTTGACCGAACGTTGCGCGACTTCGACGGCGATGGCGAACAGGCGCGACGCGAAATGTTCTGAACCCAAACTCGCAGCCAGATAAGGCGCATTGCGAAACGTCGTCAGTGCGGCTTGCGGCGAGAGTACGATCTGTTTTGAACACAAAGCGATGAGTTGCACGCGCAAAGGTTCGGACAACTGGCCCAACGTTTCGCCGGAATAGCGAAAGAAGTCTGAGGCTTCTTCGACGCTGTTGAGCGCGATGCGCTTGCCGATCTCGGCCCACGCGCGCAAGTCGTTGCTTTCGAGATAGGCCGACACCTCTTTGGCCGCGCGGAAAAAATCGAGCGCGACTTTGGGCGATACGCTCATTAACGTAGCGCCGATGTCCACCGTCACCCAACCGCGATCAGACGGATTGATGCCTACGCTTTTGGCGAGTGATTCGACGGCCTTGCCGGTCAGACCTTTGAATAACGACCCGGTTAAACTTTTACGTTCTTCTGACATATAAAACGGCTTTAAGCCTTGTTCGAGAATGAATAAAGAGTATGTTAGTTTTTGCTTGCGCCTGCGGGAGTTAATGCCCCGCTGAGGCTGCGAAAGTATTACACGCAGACTACGTTATTGCCACGCGACAATAGTGTGAAGTGGAACGGGAAGCGAGGCGCTGCAAGGGTTTGCCGTCTAGTGAAAAAACTATGTCACTGAGCAATACGAACGATTACCACCTGGTTTTGAGCGCCGACGCCAAAGCGCGCAGCCTGTTCGCCGCGCGGCCTTATTTAGCGGGCGAAGCCATCTACCAAATGGATTATTGGTCGGAAGATTTGATGCCAATGCACGTGACCAATCATTCGTG
>JANNUY010000764.1:0-5802 GCA_031414155.1 Acidobacteriota bacterium | reverse complement strand
CCAAAGGCTCGCCATCCGCTGACAAGGCAAATGGCATCAGCGAGCCATAAGGCCAGCCATCCAGCTTGTCAGACAACGTAGACAACACGCCATGCCGTTCGTTTTGTAACAATCGCAAGACGGGTTGGGCGCGTTCAGCTTGTTCCATAGGGTTTCGTTTCGCTTTTGGGGGACAGTTTCCGTTACGATGCGGGTGTAATCAATTTCAGCAACAGGAGCATACCGCCAAACAATGAGCGAGAGCAAAGAACGCATACACGAACGCATGAAAGCGCATTCCACCAGCATCGCTTTCCTCAAACACATGGGCATCGAAGTCCTCGACGTGCGGGAAGGTTGGGTGCGTATGCGGATGAATTACCAGCCAGAACTCATGCAACCGCACGCGATGCACGGCGGAGCGATATACAGTCTGGCTGATTCAGCCGCCGCGCACGCGCTGATGAGCCAGACGCTGCCCGATCATTTCGTCACGACCGTCGAACAGCGCATCAATTTTTTCAAAGCCGTACAAGCGCAAGACCTTTATGCCGAAGCCCACGTCGTTCACGCGGGCAAGACGCTGGCTTATAGCGAAGTCACGATTACGATGGAAGACGGCACGCTGGTGGCGAAAAGTACGGCGACGTTGATGAAGCTGGACGCGGCGCGAATGAAGAAGTGAGCGCCTGAATATACGATATGAGTCGCCTCACCATTCGATATGGGGTAAGGCTAATGGCTTGTCCAAACCTAAGACGTTAAATCCTTTGAAAATTTTACTGGACAGGCAACCCGGCTTGGCGGCATAGCTGTTGCTGTGCTGAGAACGGCACCCCAACTTTTGACAGCTCACGAGCTAAACAGTTTTCGAAACACTTGGCGGGACGGACTGCCGCGTCTCCCCAATTCGCGCGGAGGAACATCATGAAACGTATCGCGGTGATGCAAAGCACGCTCTCACATGAGACCACAAGAAGCGTATTGTTGGTGTTGCTGTTGGCCTTCCCTGTTTTGGCGCAAAATCCATCAGCGCCCCCAACTAACCAGACTCAAACCCAATCTAATGCCGCGCAACGCACGCTGCGCGTCGCCCGCATCAGCCTGCTCGAAGGCGATGTGAATTACCAACGCGGTGGCGACAAACAAAATAGTGGGCAAAATAGTGGGCAAAACAATGCGCAAGCTGACTGGTTCGACGCGACGATCAACACGGCGCTTGAAGAACGCGATCAGCTTTTCAGCGGACGCAACGGACGCGCTGAGTTGCAACTCAATGGGCGTACGCTGGTGCGACTTGATCGTGAAACCAACCTGCGCATCACTCAGTTCAACACGTCCACCGTGCAGCTTTCCCAAGCCATCGGCACGGCGACCTATCGCGTAGACAATCTCGACCGCCGCCAGTTTCAGGTTTACGACGTGGCCCAAGGCTCGATTGACGATCCGCTTTATTTTGAAGTTGACACGCCCGCCGTGGCGATCACCTTCGCCAAAGAGGGTTTATATCGCATCAACGTCCGCGATGACGGCACGACCGAGTTGATCGTTCGCAAGGGACAGGCTGAAATTTATAATCAGGAACTTGGTACGATTCAGGTCAAAAGCGGGCGGCGCATACTGATCGAAGGCCGCGACGTAGGCTATTACCAAATCGCCAAACTCAACGACAAAGACGAATGGGATCGCTGGAACGACCGCCGCGATGATGACTTTTACGCACGCACCAACGACAACAATCGCAGTTCGCGTTATGTGCCGGTATCGGTCGCAGGATCGTATGACCTTGATGCCTACGGCGATTGGTATGACACGCCTGATTACGGTTACGTTTGGTCGCCACGTAACGTCAATGCGGGTTGGGCTCCTTATCGTCAGGGCGCGTGGCGCTATCACAACACCTGGGGCTGGACGTGGACTTCATACGAACCTTGGGGCTGGGCTCCTTATCACTATGGCCGCTGGAACTATTACCAAAGCCGTTGGTGCTGGACGCCTTACGTGAATTTCGGCGTGGGTCGCGTAGGCATTGGCTTCTGGGATTGGTCGCCGCACCTCGTCGCGTTCTTCGGTTCAGGCGGCAGTTACAACCGTGGTTATAACAACGGTTATTACGACGGCTATCGTGACGCTTCGTGGACAGGCTGGTGCCCGCTGGGCTTCGGCGAACGTTGGGGACGCGGGTATTATGACCGGGGTGGACGTTATGGCGGACGCGACGTTTACATCAACAACACCTATATCAACCACACAACTATCGTGCGTAACGTGGACGGGTTGCGCAATTACGAATCCCCCAACGGCGTAGGCGGCATGGACGGACGCCGCTTCGAAAATCGTCGCGTACAAGTAGACAACAACTCGCTGACGCCTCCGCCGCGCGGCGACAGGGGCGGTCGAGTGATCGCGGGCAATACTAACGGCGGCGCGAACAACCGTCAGCCCAACAATCAGCCGGCGATGGAATTCGCGCGGCCTGAAGTCTTCCGTCCGACGCAAAACGAAACGGGTCGCGCACTATCAGTCGAACGCAACTCGCCCACGGCGCGCGCGCTCGAAGCGCCCGTCATCGTGCGGCGCAATCCCTACAACACCGGATTTGGCAATGGCGAGGGCCGACCGACGCCTGTGCGCCCAAGCAATATAGACAGCAACGGCGCTCCGATCATTCGCACCGTAGACAACGGCATCCGCGAAGCACCGTCACGTAACAATACCGATAACGGCGCTCCGCAAGTTTTCAATCGCCCTGAACGGCGCGTTTCTAACGGTGACAATAACGGGAACAACAACAGTAACAACGGGGGATTCCGTCCGGTCGAACGCATCGAACGGCCTGTGGTGACGCGCCCCGCGACCGAAGACCGCCGCACGCCGATGCCCGAACGCAAAGGCAACAACGGCAGCAACAACACAGGCGGCGGTTTCCCTGAGCGCAATGCCAATCGCGGTTCGGGCGACAACGGCGACAACAGCGGCAACAATTCGGGTACGGTTTTCACGCCACCGCGTGAACGCCGCATGCCCGCAGACCGCGAGTCTCCTTCGCGTACGCCCGAACGTAGCGAGCAACCTCGCCAAATCGAACGCCGCGAAGCTCCACAACGCGCGCCCGAACGTTCTGCGCCTCCGCGCGAAAGCGCGCCGTCGCGTGCGCCTGAACGGATGGAACGACCTGAACGGCAAGCTCCGCCACCACGTGACTCAGCGCCTGCCGCTCGACCTGAGCGACCCAGTGGCGAATCGCGGCGCGAGATGCCTTCGCGGAAAACGGAGCAACCGCAGCTTTGATTTTATGAGTGGATTTTTTGAGTGGCGCGGGCAGCCAGTCCGCGCCACTCAAAAATCAATCGTATCGCTTTTGGTTAAGTGGATTCTTTACGCGCTGCCAAAGCGCTATACGCCCGCAAGGTAGGGGAAAGCACGGCTACCATTCCTACTACGATCAACGTACCGACGCCACCGCTCACCACAGAAAAGACCGGCGTCGCCAGTGCTGCCACACTGCCTGATTCAAAGCGTCCGAGTTCATTCGAAGCGTTGATGAACATGCCATTCACCGCCGCAACACGACCACGCATTTCATCGGGTACGAGAATCGTCGCCAGCGTGTGGCGAATAACGACGCTGATGTTGTCGAATGCGCCTGTGAGAAAAAGCATAAACAATGAAAGGCCGAAAGAACGCGAAAGACCGAACACGACAGTCGCCAATCCGAAGCCTGCGACTGCCCATAATAATAACTTGCCCGCTTGTTTGAACGGCGGCAGATGCGCTGAGACAAAAGCCATCAGCACTGCGCCCAATGATGGCGCGGCTTGCAGCAAACCCAGGCCTTGCGGCCCTACGTGCAAAATGTCGCGCGCGTAAACCGGCAGCAATGCGACGGCTCCGCCCAACAACACGGCAAACAGATCAAGCGTCATACCCGCCAACAGCAACGGAGTTCGCCATACGTAATGAAAGCCCGCTACGACTTTAGCCCAACCTTCTAGTTCGTCATCTTGCTTTTGCGTCTGACGTTCAGCGACGTAAGCGCGCGGCGTGAGCGTCGCCAGCATTACGAAATAAAATGCGCTGCCAAAAATTCCGAAAGCATAGGCCGGTGTTGCGCCGCCCCACCATGCGATGACCAATCCGCCAAGGGCTGGGCCAAGCATGGCGCTCAACTCGAATCCGCTGATAAGCCATGAAACCGCTTGAGAAAAAATTTCCTGCGGTACGAGTTGCGGCATCAGCGAAGAGCGCGCGGGACCTTGAAAAGCGCGCGCGACGCCGCTCAAAAACAGAAAGGCGTAAATCAACCACACGGGTGCGCGTTGCCACGAGCAATAGACCAAGCCGCACGAAGTCAGTACTGCCAGCGTCGTTGCCGTCATCAACAACTTGCGCCGGTCGTAATGATCTGCCGCGTGACCGGCTGGCAAGGTCAGCAAAAACATGGGCAACACTTGCACCAAGCCCACCATCCCCAAAGCCATTTTGGAATTCGTGAGTTCATACAACTGCCAACCGACGACGGCGGTTTGCATCGTGACGCTGAAAACAGAAAGCAGGTGTCCAGCCAGAAAGCGGCGAAAGTCTGCTACGCGCAGTGCGGCGTAAGGGTCGCGTCGTTCGGCAGGTTCTAAAGAGGTCGAGGCCATTAAGCGGCTTGCTAAAGAATGCGGTAAATCGAATAGAAAAAGGGCGACCTTTTTGTGATCGCCCTTTTTGTTTTGTTATGCGGATGAGAGGAATCGAACCTCCACGAGATTGCTCTCACTAGCACCTGAAACTAGCGCGTCTACCAATTCCGCCACATCCGCATTGGTTGTTTCTTAGTCATTTCAGGAACAGGGCGCATACTACTGAGCGAGATTTGGGCTGTCAAGATATGCACTTGACGAGAACGCTTTGAATTCCCGCAGCCTCTGGAACAAACTGCGCCCGCCCATCGCGCATGAAGCATTTCGCGCAACTCACTGCCCCACAATCTACGTAACGTTTGGCGTAACGTTTGGTCAGCGCCGCCGATGAAGGCATCGCGCAGAATTACGCCGTCTATCGTCAGGCCAATCGTGCCAAGCTGCGGCAGTATTTGATGGAATTCGTCGCGCCGAAATAAGTAGCGGCAATCGCGAACGGACAACTGTCTAGCTAGCACGCCAAGCCCTGGTAAGCGACACCGCCAGCAAATTAATTTGGCCAAAATGCCGGTTAGACATTCTTCACTGTTGCCTGAGTCAGCTTCGCGTGCTATAAGCCACTTGTGATGGACTCTCCTCTCACTTCCGGTATGCACGATAGAGAGTTCTACACTGCCTCTCTCCCAATGTATGTTTGCGGACTTCATGAATCGAAAAATACTCCAGTGGGGGGTGGTTTGCGCTTCATCGTGTTTCGTAACCCCTTTGAAGAGGGACATCCGTAATCTCAATAACTCACTGGGATTTTGCTTTTTTTTCACGGAGACCTAAGTCAAGAGGCCGCTTTGCAGTTTCTTAGGGCTGAGGTTTTCTTTGGTTGTAACTATAACTTCCTGTCGCTTTTTAGGTTGTTAAACCCGCCATAAAGCGATTAGGTGGAAGAGAAAACACATTATGAATAGGAGAAACTCAACAATGCGAACCTCACACAAACTCACACAGGTTCTTTTTTCGCTGTTTGCGCTCGCGCTAATGTCGGTGGCGGCAATGGCGGCAGATCCGGGCCTACCTTATCCGGCGACTTCGGAAGTTAGCGATCAGAAGGCCGGTTCGGTGTTGTTCTACAACATCTATACGTCGGCTCCTTCGGGCGGTGCATCGCAAAACGCGCGCATCGCGCTCACCAATACCAGTG
>JANNUY010000763.1:0-5046 GCA_031414155.1 Acidobacteriota bacterium | reverse complement strand
TGTTATTGGTTGAAGGTGATCCGGTGCGTGACGTGACTATCTTGCAAGACCGCCAGCGGATAAAGATGGTGATGAAGGATGGCCTCGCTTTGCAGTAGCGAATGAATTTGCTACTACGAAGTAAATGGACGGAAAGAAATTGGGATTATGAAACAAGCACAATTCAAACGTAACGTAATGCGATTCGCTATTGTTGCTTTAGCGGGATTTGCTTTGTTCGCTACGACCAGCAGCAGCGCCAGCTTGCAAGGAACTCTGCCCACGTTGCGCTGGATTGAAGCGGGTGCGGGCGGCACGCTGCCTGCCGAAATGAGTTTCGCCAATCAACACGGCAAGCTCGGCGTATTGAACACCGCCGGGCCAATTGAGATGAAAGGCCATCCGTTTTTTGAACCGCTGGGCCTCAATCCGCGCGGATGCGTGACTTGTCATCAGCCTGCGAATGCGATGAGCGTATCGGTCGAAATGCTGCGCGAACGCTGGCGCGTGACTAAAGGCGAAGACCCGGTGTTTGCCGCCGTAGACGGTTCGAACAATCCCAAGTTGCCGCAAGCGTTAGAGAGTTCGCATTCACTGTTGCTCAATCGCGGGCTATTTCGCGTAGGTCTCGCGTGGCCCCCCGCTGAGAGCAAAGGCAAGTCTGAGTTCACGATTGAAATCGTGCGCGACCCGACGGGCGTTAATCTCGATGACACTTACGGCTTGAAAGGCGCGAACCCGACAGTGTCGGTCTTTCGCCGTCCGCGCCCGGTGGCGAATATGAAATACGTGATGTCGCCTGACGATGTGTTCAACATCAAGACAGGCACTTTGATGGCGACCGACCCCGAAACCGGCAAGCCCGTCGGCATGAACCTGATGGCCGATTCGCGCCATCTGACGCTCAAACAACAAGCCAATGGCGCTTACCGCGATCACGAAGAAGGCCGACAGGGAACGATCAAGCGCGAAGAGTTGGAAAAGATCGTCGCCTTTGAGCAGCAAGTTTTCATCGGACAGAGCTACGATCAATGGGGCGGCAGCTTGGTTGAGACGGGCGGGCCAATTGGTTTGGGGCCGCGCGCGATGGCCGACGGAAAAATTCATGTGCTCGCCAACAACAACCGCGATCCGGTTTTTCGTTTATTCGAGGCGTGGAAGAAGCCCGAAACGATGGCGAAAGAGTTAACCGACGCGCAACGCGAATTTCGCGCTTCAGTGGCGCGCGGCAACGATGTGTTCATGTTCCGGCTGTTCTGGATTCGTGACGCGACGCACATCAATTCCATCGGCCTCGGCAATCCGATCAAGCGCAGTTGCTCGACCTGCCACAACGTACAAATGACCGGCCAAGACCTCGCGCCCGGCTGGGTTGACGTAGGCACTACGAACTATCCGACGTGGACAGAACCCCCCGTTTTTAGCGACAAAGCCGAACTACCAGTGTTCAAAGTGACTTGCAACAAAGACGCGCTGCCGCATCCTTATCTCGGTCGCGTGATTTATACCAACGACCCCGGACGCGCACTGATTACGGGCAAATGCGTAGACATTGGCTCCATCGTGATGGGGCAATTTCGCGGACTCGCCGCTCGTGCGCCTTATTTCTCGAACGGCTCGGCGAAGAACCTGCGCGAACTCGTAGACTTTTATGACCGCCGGTTTGATATGAAATTGACCGAACAAGACAAAGTGGATTTGGTCAATTTTTTGAGCGTGCTGTGAGAGTTATCTTATGAAACAAACACTGACAGTTTTGATGATGCTGGTTTCACTGTTTATGACTAGCAGAATGATGGCTACGCGCAATGACAAACCACCTGACAATCGCCGCAACTTTGTCGCGTGCCCGATGGTTCGCGATTCCAAAACCATGCCGTGCTGGCTGGCTGAATATGAAGGCGAGCTTTATTACTTGGGCCAACAGGGCAGCAGTTCTTCTGAGTTCTACCCGCCGCAGTTGAATCACGAAGTTTTGGTGGAAGGAACCGTCGCCAGCACCGCGCGCGTTTGCGGCGGCATCCCGCTGACGCCGGTCAGAATTTCAGTGCTGACCGAACTCAATCGCGCGTGCAATACGTTGTTGCCTGCGGAAGACGGCCTGGAACCGCCGCCCGCGCCTGCGCGTCGTCCGGTAGAGCAGATGCGCGCGCAAGGCAGCGACACAAACCCGCGCGAATTCGTCGTGCCTTATGATTTCGATAGCGATTACCTGACGTTGCATACGACGCGCATCGTGGGTGAATCAGCCCGCGTCGCCAAAGCCGTCAAGCCCGCCAAAATCGAAGTGACGGGTTATCGCGCTACGACTTGGCTGTCGAACGGAAAGAAATTCATCGAGACCGAATCCATTGCCGCCAAGCGCGCCAACAAGGTCGGCGAAATTCTCATCGGCCTCGGCTTGCCTGTCGCTATGGTAAGCGTCAACGCGAAGATAGAGCCGGAAGGCTGCGACGGAGTGACCGATGCCGACAAACGTCGCGTGACCATCAAACTGATCCCCTAAAAAGTCTATGCCTATTGCCTTGCATTCATCTTTGCCTCGTTTGCCGTTAATCGTTGGTTGGTTGTCGCTGGCGCTGATTGCTGTGCAGGCTCAGCCGCAACGCGCTTGCCAGGACTTGGCGAAAGCGCGTTTTGGCAATCAGGCCGTCGTTACCACTGCGGAAGAAATCGCCGCCAGCAATGCCATTCCCGCGCGTTGCAAAGTCACTGGCACGATTGAACAAACCATCGGTTTTGAAGTGAATCTGCCCGCCAACTGGAATCACAAATTGCTGGTCGTCGGGATTGGCGGCAACGCGGGCACGATCACTGATACGTCAATTGGTTGGCGGCGCAATTACGCGACGGCGACGACTGACACGGGACATAAGGGCAACGGGGGCGATACGAGTTGGGCGCTCAATAATCCGCAAGGCGAACTGAATTTTGCCGAGCGTGCTTTTCATCTGACGACTGTCGCGGCGAAAGAAATCAGCAAGGCGTATTACGGCGAAGCGCCGCGCAAGGCTTATTTCACGGGCTGTTCCGGCGGCGGTCGGCAAGGAATGATTGCGGCGCAACGTTACCCTGAAGATTTTGACGGCATCATCGTCGGCGCTCCGGCATATAACCTGACGGGTTTTCATTTCGCGTTTATCTGGAACGCGCAGGCGATGTTTCCCGATGCGAACAATCTGTCGCAACCAGTTGTCTCGAACGAAAAGTTGAAGCTGCTCGAAGCGAAAGTCTTAGCCAAGTGTGACGCGCTAGATGGATTGCCAGACGGATTGATTGATGACCCGCGCCGCTGTGCGTTTGAACCAGCCAAAGACTTGCCGCTTTGTTCAAGTGCTGAGGCGGCTGATTGCTTTACGTCACAGCAACTCGCGGCGCTGCAAAAAATTTATAGCGGCGCGCGCAACCGCAAAGACCAAATCTATCCGGGCTTTGCTCCCGGCGTCGAGAGCGGTTGGAACCTGTGGTTGGGCGAAGGCACGCCAGCCATCAAACCGCTCGGTCCGAATCTTTCTTACGCTTACGGCGAAGGATTTTTGCGCTATTGGATTTATGACAAGCCTGATTACAAGCTGGATCAATTCAATTTCGAGAAAGACATTGCCGACACACAAGCCACCGCGAAATTGGTCAATGCCGAATCTGCAAACTTGAGAGATTTTCAAGAGCGTGGAGGCAAAATCATTTTCTATCACGGCTGGGCTGACAATGCTTTTCCGGCGGCGGCGACGATTCTCTATTTCAATCGTGTGCAACGTGTGTTTGGAATCAAAAAGACCGAGACGTTCGCGCGGCTGTTTTTAGTGCCGGGTATGTTGCATTGCGCGGGCGGGCCGGGTTGCCATCAGGTTGATTATCTTTCCGCGTTGGATGCGTGGGTTGAGCAAGGCAGTGCGCCCGAACAACTCATCGGCAAAGGCACGAACCCAGTGCGTACACGACCGTTGTGCGCTTATCCGAAAGTCGCGCGTTATGACGGCACAGGGAACAAAGACGAAGCCAGCAGCTTTCGTTGTGTGATGCCTTGAGTTGTCTTGCAGTTGGGTTATTCAGTCACGAGCACGACGCGATCATTTTCCCATTCAAACTTTCCATTCAATTTGGCTTGTTGCGTGATGCGCGCGACATAAGCGGCGACGACCTCGCCGTGTTCGTTGCGCGGCAAAACTTTGGGTTGGCCTGACGGCGTAATCCAGCAGGGAATGAAGCCCGCGCGCAGCACACCGGTTTTTTCTACTTCGCAAAACGCGATGAACGCATTCTTCGCTTCGGGATGAAACGGATAAGTCGGATAGTCAGGGTCAGGCTCGAAACCGAATAATTCGCGGCGACGTTTGGCCCAGGCGAGTCGTTCGGGGCTGGCGTTGTCTTCGATGTTCAAGGCGCGTGTGACGGTGACGAAATTGCCGAGTCCATGAAAGATCGGCTTGCCTTTATACGTCTCAATGCCGCGCAGAATGTGCGCGTGATGGCCGACCACGATGTCGGCGCCCGCGTCAATCGCGGCTTTGGCGACTTGGCGTTCATACATCGCAATTAGGGCGGGCGTATGCGCTACGCCTTTGTGAAAGGCGACGGTCAGCACGTCTACTTGCGCGCGCAACGCCGCGACATCGGCTTGCATGGCTTCAAGCGAGTCGGGTTCAGCAAACGTATAAATCGTTGGCGGCCCGCCGGGCGTGGCGTAATTCAATTCGTAATGCGTCAAGACGTGAACGTAAGCCACGCCTGCTTTCGTGTGTGTCGCCCACGAATCGCGTGGGCCTACGCAGTTGTAACTTAGCACGCCGATGCGCAATCCGTTGCGCTCAAGATTCGCGGGTTGTCGCGCTTCGGCGAGATTCATGTCTGCGCCGGTGGTGGCGATGGATTGATTGCGCAAGGCGGCGATAGTGTCTTCAACGCCCGCTGTGCCTTGATCGAACATGTGATTGCCAGCGAGCGTGGCTACGTGAAGTTCGCGCGGGTCAGCGCAGATAAATGTTCAGGATTGGCGGGCGGCGCGGGTAAGTCGGAAGATTGCTCGACGCCGCGCGTGGTGTGCGGCACTTCGACGTGACCGATGAC